>CABTZO010000007.1 GCA_902489335.1 uncultured Oscillospiraceae bacterium
ATGGCACTTGAAATTCCCGCCACCACCGGAAGCATTGTTGCAACATAAGGAATATTGTCGATAAAGGCGGAAGCCAAAACAGAAATCCAAAGAATAAGCGAATACATAAAGAACAGATTTTGACCGCCTATTTTAACTATTTGAGCGGCGAGGGCATCAATAATTCCAACATGCTCAATGCCTGCTATTATTACAAACAGAGAGGCTAAAAGTAAAAGTGTAAAATAGTCAAGGTCTTTTAAAACAGCCTTAATCATTGTAAAGTTTTTGTGTTTAATCAGATAAAAGATAAGACCTATAATCAAATAAGAAACACAGATAACACCGTTTGTTATTTGAGGTTTATTTTGAAAGAACGAGGCAATTATTAAAGATGCAATCATCATAAGAAGTAGGGCGGACGGAACATAGTCATTTACAACCGTTACTTCTTGTTTTGAAATCGGTGAATTTTGTTTTCTGAATCTTATATATAAAGTAGAAATCGCAGCCAGCAATCCGATTTGATTTATCCAGAAAAGGCTTGGACGTCCGTTAAACCAAAAGAAATCTAAGAAATCCATCTTTGCCGCGCTTGCAAGCATAATTGAAGTGGTGTCTCCGACTAAAGTCGCCGAGCCCTCGATATTTGAAGCGGCTGCGATAGCAATAACCATTGCAACGGGCGAAAATTTTAATTTTTTAGAGATACTTACGGCAACGGGAGCTATCATCAAAACCGTTGAAACATTGTCTACAAAGGCGGATATAATTCCCGAAAAAGATGCAAGGGCAATTATTGTCCACTTTATGTTCGAGGTGTTGTTTACAATTAAATCTGCAAGTTTTGTAGGCATCTTAGACTCAATAAACAGCGTTACAAGTCCCATTGTGCCGCCTATCATCAAAAGAACGTTAAAATCTATTGCAGATATTATTTCTTTATAAGGAAGAAATCCTGTCGCAACAAAAATAATTGCACCTACAAAAGCAATATATGCTCGATATTTAGGCAGTGCAATCATTAAAAGATAAACTATAACGAATATAATCAGTGCAATTTTCATAAAATCTCCTTGTGAATACAGACGATAATAACATTAAGATTTCTTTTTGACAAATAAAAATCCGGCGGTAAAACCGGATTTTTATATTTTATATTTGTTCAATCAAATTAAGCATTTCAATTGCGGTTGTTGCTGCATCGCTTCCCTTGTTGCCTGCTTTTGAACCTGCTCTTTCAATAGCCTGTTCAAGATTATCGGTTGTTAAAACTCCGTAAATGACGGGTTTTTCGGTTTGCATTGCGGCAAGAGCAATTCCTTTTGTCATCTCGCTTGCAATCATGTCAAAATGTGGTGTTGAGCCACGTATTACGGCACCCAAACAAATTACGGCGTCATATTTATCACTCAGAGCACATTTTTTTGCGATAAGCGGAATTTCAAAACCACCCGGAACACGAATCACAGTTATTTCATCATCTTTTACACCGTGTCTTTGGAGAGTGTCCACTGCACCTTCCAGTAATTTGTCACCGATAAAATTGTTGAATCTTCCCAAAATTAAAGCATATTTTTTGCCTTTGCTGATAAGATTTCCGTTAATGTTATTCATTATTATCCTCCTTTTGAAACTCGCTGAGCCAATGATTCATTTTTTCAGCTTTTGTCTGCAAATAAAATTTATCTATTTTGTTGGAATGAATTTCGATAGGAACTCTTTTTTTGATTTCCATTCCATATTCTTTAAGGGAATAGACTTTATCGGGGTTGTTTGTTAAAAGTCTGATTTCCTTTACACCGAGGTCCTTTAGAATTTGTGCGCCGGTAGAATAATCTCTTAAATCTTCGGGAAAACCGAGTGCAAGATTTGCTTCAACCGTATCCATGCCTTGATCTTGAAGTTCATATGCTCTTATTTTATTGACAAGACCTATTCCTCTTCCTTCTTGTCGCATATATAGGAGAATACCACGGCCCTCTTTTTCTATCATCTGCATGGCAAGTTGGAGTTGATTTCCGCAATCACATCTTAAAGACCCGAAAGCGTCTCCCGTAAGACATTCACTGTGAACTCTACAAAGCAAATCTTTTCCGTCTCCGATATTACCTTTTACCAAAGCAATATGGTGCTCTCCCGTAACGGTGTCAACATAGGAGTGAGCGGAAAAAGTTCCATATTTTGTAGGCATTTTTGCTATGCTTACTTTTCTGACACGAATTTCATGTAGTTTTTTATATTTCACAATTTCATCAACCGTGGTGATTTTAAGATTCATTTCTTTTGCAAGTTCATAAAGTTCGTTGCCTCTCATCATATGACCGTCCTCGCGAATGATTTCACAGCAAAGACCGACCTGTCTAAGACCGGCAAGTTTAAGAAGATCAACAGTTGCTTCCGTATGACCTCTGCGAACATATAGTCCGCCTTTTCTCGATATAAGAGGGAACATATGCCCCGGTCTTCGAAAATCTTCCGGTTTGGAATTTGGGTCTGCAACTTTAAGGGCCGTTTGTGATCTTTCATATGCTGAAATACCGGTGTCAGTGTCTTTACAGTCAATTGAAACGGTGAAGGCTGTTTGATGATTATCGGTGTTTTCAAGAACCATTTCAGGAAGATCAAGACTATCTGCAACAGCCTTATTCATAGGCATACAAATCAAGCCTTTTGCATATTTTGCCATAATGTTTATGTTTTCCGGAGTTGCAAATTCGGCGGCACATATGAAGTCACCCTCATTTTCCCTAGTCGGATCATCAGATACTATAATTATTTCGCCGTCTTGAAGAGCTTTTATAATATCTTCCATAGAGTTAGTTTTCATTTTTTCTCCTTAAAAATTATTATCAATTAAAAATTGTTCTGTAATCTTAAATTTTTGGTCTCGATTTAAGTATTTATCTATATATTTTCCCAGAATATCGGTTTCAATGTTTATAAAATCCCCGATTTTTTTATCATTAAAGGTTGTTTCGTTTAAGGTCGTTGGTATTATTGAAACTTTGAAAGAATTTTCAAATAAATCAGAAACGGTAAGTGATATGCCGTTTAAGGCAACTGAGCCACCGGAAACAATAAGTCGTATTATTTTTTCTTCGGCTTCTATTTCAAATTCAAATTTATTGGGTTCTTTATTTACGTTTATTATTTTTCCGATCCCGTCAACATGACCTTGAACAATATGACCCCCGAATCTGTCATTTAATGACATTGCTCTTTCAAGATTTACTTTATCGTTTTTTGACAAAAGCTTCAGGGTAGTTTTTTCCAAACTTACATTCATTACATCGGCGGTATAATAATTATCGCCCTTTTCGGTAACAGTCAAACAAACACCGTCGGTTGCTATTGAATCACCGATTTTGGTTTCTTCTAAAACTTTTTTTGCTTTAATTTTTATTGAAGTTCTCTCTGAATTACTCTTTATATTTTCAATTGTTCCTATCTCTTCGATTATTCCTGTGAATATAAGTATCCCTCCAATTTTAAATCAGTACCGATTTTTTCGATTTTTAGGTTTTCAATGTGAGGACATTCTTCTAAGTTTTCAAATCCGTTTTTGCCCGAAAAAGACGGGGCTTTTTCTCCGCCTATAATTATAGGTGCGTAAAACAAAATTAATTTTTGAACTAAGTTTTCTCTTAAAAGTGAAAAATTGATTTCTCCTCCGCCTTCAACCAAAATATTTGCAATTCCCCTTTGATATGCTTTGGAAAGAGCTTGTTTTAAATCGACTTTTCCGTCAATATTGTCGGTTATAATAATTTCAATATTTTTATTTTCGGAAAGACTGTTGTAATTATTTTGATCAAAACGTTCAGTTGTAAAAATCAAGGTTTTTGCACCACTTCTTAAAAGCTTTGCATCAGGAGATATTTTTAATTTTGAGTCAAAAATTATTTTTACCGGATCAACTCCGCCTTCTATCCTTGTGTTTAATCTCGGATCATCATTTATCACTGTTTGAATTCCAACTGCAATCCCTTGATTTATATGTCTTAGAAAATGAGAATATTCTCGGCTCTTTGTGCAGGAAATCCATTGTGATTGTCCTGTGCAGGTTGCAATTTTACCGTCTAAACTGATTGCGCTTTTTAAAGTAACAAAGGGCATGTTGTTTTTAATATGGTAAAAGAAAGCTTCGTTGAGTTCGTCGCAACTTTCTTTTAAAACTCCACTTGTCACTTCGATTCCGGCTTGTCGAAGAATTTTTATACCTTTACCTGAAACTTTAGAGTTTGGATCGACAGATCCGATATATACTTTTGATATTGGTGTGTTTAAAATCGCTTTTGTGCATGGTGGTTGTTTACCTTCGTGACAGCAAGGTTCGAGATTTACATACATTTCAGAGCCGCTGGGTATTTCATTCGCGTTTCTTATTGCGTCAACTTCGGCGTGAATATCTCCGTAACTATGATGATATCCGGTTGAAATTACAGTGTCGTCTTTTACTATAACGGCACCTACCAGGGGATTGAGTCCTGTTTTACCATATCCTTTTTTTGCTTCCTGTAAAGCAAGTTCCATAAATTTTTCTTGCATAAAGACCTCAATAAAAAAGTCCTTGAAAAATTCAAGGACAATGCATTCTACAAAACTTTTATCATCCAGACTTTACTGTCGGTCTCGGAATTTCACCAAGTCAGCTCTCGCTCGCGGACTTTACCGCCGGTAAGGAATTTCACCTGTCCCCAAAGTAGTTTTATTAAACTATATACATGTTAGCATTTTCTGAGGATATGTCAACTAAAAACCAAGTATTGCGAATTAATTTTTGTTAAAAAGCTGAAAAGAAAAGCTTTTTTTCGTCATAATAGCTATATTATTTGAAATAATTCTAAAAAAGTTGACAATTTCTTAAAAAAGTATAATATTAGAACTATATGAAAATTATTTTGAAAGGGAGAATTTAAATGATTGATCCTAAAGTATTAGCTTCGATTGGTGCTCATGCGATTCTCAGAAATATTGAAGATTTCACAGAATTAGTACCTGATGCAGCGAAAATCATCGGAAAAAAACGAGTTTCGATAAGATTTTCTATTCCTGAGATTGACAAGCTCACACTGAAGTTTGACAACGGCAAATGTCTAGCCATGAGAGGAGAGGGAATTCCCAGCAATATGAACCTTCTTTTCACAAGCCCTGAACATTTCATCGGAATGCTAAAGGGAACAAAAATGCCGATTCCTACTCGTGGACTTCAACACTTAGGCTTTTTGTCTAAAGATTTTGTTAAACTTACAGACCTTATGACTGAATATCTCAAACCGGATCCGGAAAGACTTAAGAATGATGCTGAGTTCCGTAGAGTTAGCACAATTCTTACTGCTTATGTAGCTTGCTTCTCACTTTGCGAGATTGCAAACCTTGACAGAGTAGGAAAAATTACAAACAGTTGTATTGAAGACGGAGTTATAAGCTTTGAAATAAAAGACGAACTCTACATTCATCTTGTTAAAAAAGATGGCAAACTTACCTGTGTAAAGGGTGCTCATCCGAAGCCCGATGCATTTATGATATTTGATGATATTGATACTGCATGCGGTGTTTTAACAGGCACGTTGGACAGCTTTGCTTGTATTGGCGGTGGCAAACTCACAGTTAAAGGCCACATGAACATGATTGATAACCTTAACAGATTACTCAATCAAGTACAGTTTTATAGTGCGGAGGTCTAAATAATGGAAACTTATAAATATCCAAAGAGTAAAGAACTCTTTCTCAGAGCTACAAAATCAATTCCCGGCGGAGTTTACGGACACTTAGGACCATCAGAAGCATGTATGACTCCGATTGAGGCATATCCTTTCTATAGCTCAAAGGCAAAAGGTGCTTATTTCTGGGATTTGGACGGAAACAGATTCATTGATTATATGTGCGCTTATGGACCAAACGTTTTAGGATATAACGATCCTGACGTTGACAAGGCTGCAAAAGAACAACTTGAACTTGGAAACTGTGTTACGCTTCCATCAACCAAAATGGTTGAATTTGCTGAACTTTTAGTTGACACTGTATCTTCTGCTGATTGGGCTTTCTTTGCCAAAAACGGCGGAGATGTTACAAACCTTGCTATGCTTACTGCAAGAGCAGCAACAGGAAGAGAAATAATCGTTAAATTTGTCGGCGGTTATCACGGTGTTCAACCTTGGATGTTAAATGAAGGATATCCGGGTGTTATTCAGCCTGATGTTAAAAATGTTATTACTATTCCTTTCAATCGTCCCGAATTGTTTGCCGAAGTAATCAGACAACATCCCGGAAAGATTGCAGGACTTATTTCTACACCTTACAGTCACCCGGCACTTGCACCTAGTGAAATGCCAAAAGAAGGTTTCTGGAAAGAAATCAGAAAACTTTGCACAGACAACGGTATTGTTCTCATTATTGATGACGTTCGTTGCGGTTTCAGAATTGATACAAAGGGTTCGGATCATCATTTCGGATTTGAAGCTGATTTGATCTGCTTCTGTAAAGCTCTTGCTAACGGATATAACGTTAGTGCTCTTTGCGGAAAAGATTCTCTCAAGAGTGCTGTAGGTTCCGTTTTCTATACCGGAAGTTATTGGCTTTCATCTGTTCCTTTTGCAGCCGGCGTTGCCTGCATTAAGAAACTTCGTGAAATGGACGGAGCAAAAGTTATGAATGAAAAGGGCAAGAAGATGACCGACGGTCTTGTTAAATTAGGTAAAGAAAAAGGCTTTGACTTTGAAGTTACAGGAATGCCTGCTATGTTCTTTATGCATATCAACAATGATCATGCCGGACTTATTCACCAAGAATGGGTTGGAGAAATGGTTAAACGCGGAATCTTCATGTCTAACCACCACAACCAATTTATCAACTGTGCTCTATCTGATGAAGATATTCAACATACTTGGGATGTTGCAGAAGAAGCATTTGATGTTGTTAAAAAGAATCATCCTGAAATCTAAAGGAAGATTAAAATCTAAGAGTTTGGGTTTATCCCAAACTCTTTTTTTGAATAATTTAAATTTATCTTCTCAAAAGAGAGCGTATATATTAAAAACATGTTAGAATAGACAAAGGGGGAGAGATGTGAATTTTATTTATGATATACCGACAAAAGTTTATTTTGGAAAAAATTTAATTGTCGGTAATTTGGGAAAAGAGATAAAAAAAGTTGATAATAAGGTTTTGCTTGTCTATGGTAAAAATTCAATAAAAAAAATCGGACTGTATGATAAGGTAATTGAGGAACTCAAAAACAGTGAAATAGAAATCTATGAGCTTCCGGGAATAGATCCTAATCCTCGAGTAACCGATGTAAATAAGGGTGCAAAGATTTGCAGAGAAAATAATATTAAAGCTATTTTGGCTGTTGGCGGCGGTTCTTCAATCGACTGCGCAAAATTTATCGGAGCGGCTTATTATTATGATAAAGATGCCTGGGATTTACTCATACATCCCGAGAAAGTAACTGACAGTTTGCCTATATTCAGCGTTTTGACTTTATCTGCAACCGGATCGGAAATGGATCCGAGTGCAGTTATTTCTAATATGGAAACAATGGAGAAAATCGGTGGAACACATCAATGCATGTATCCTCGTGTTTCATTTTTGGATCCGCAAAACACGTTCAGCGTCGATAAATATCAAACAGCTTGTGGAAGCGCGGATATGATTTCTCACTTAATCGAGCAATATTTTTCTCCATACGATGATTTGGAAATGCTTGATTATATGATTGAAGGATTATTCAAGACTATTATCAAATATACTAAGATTGCAATTGATGAGCCGAAAAACTATGAGGCACGAGCTAATCTGATGTGGGCTTCCTCGTTTGCTCTCAACGGTTTTGTAGAGGGTGCAAAAGTTCAGGCTTGGTCCTGCCATCCGATTGAACATCAACTTTCCGCTTTTTATGACATTACGCACGGCTTGGGACTTGCAATTTTAACTCCGCGTTGGATGAGATTTTGCCTTGAAAATCCTAAAAATGTAGGAAGATTCAAAAGATTTGCAATTAATGTATTCAATATCGAAGATCGCGGAACTGACAAAGAAATAGCATTAAAGGGCATAGAAGCCTTGGAAAACTTCTTATATCAAACCTGTAAACTTTCAAATAATCTTACCGAAATAGATATTGACGATAAATATTTTGAAACAATGGCTAACAGAATAACCGGAGGCGGTGTTTTCAAAGGAGCATATGAAGACATGGACTCTGAAGATATAATTTCAATTTTAAGAAACTGCCTATAATATATTTATGATATAATTCAGTGGTTATGAGGTCTAAATGGAATACATTTTAATTGTTGTCGGAATAATTTTGCTTATTGCCTGTGTTTTGATTAAATTTTCAAACAGAACGGGTATCCCTTTCTTGCTCCTTTGTATCTTCGCGGGACTTATTTTAGGCAAAACGAAAATCTTCAATATAGAATTTCAAAATTTAGTTTTACTCGAAAGAGTGGCTTCCCTTGGACTTGTCTTTATTATGTTCTATGGCGGATTCGGTACAAACAAGAAAAAAGCAGAGCCCGTAATAAAAAAGGCAATGATTCTTTCAACCTTAGGTGTATTTTTAACTGCAGTATTTTCGGGACTTTTTTGTCATTATATATTAAAAATGAGTTTGCCGATGAGTTTGTTGGTCGCTGCTGTTACAAGTTCAACGGATGCCGCTTCGGTATTTTCCATTTTAAAAAATAAAAATCTTGCATTAAAGGAAAATACGGACTCGCTTTTAGAAATGGAAAGCGGAAGCAACGATCCTATGTCTTATATGCTGACGATAATTGCTCTGTCTCTCATTAAAAACTCAATAGATGTATCGAACTTGTTTCTTACCGTTTTTCTACAATTTGCCGTAGGTATCGGAGTAGGTGTTTTATTTGCTTTCGGTTCTGTCAAATTACTCAGAATTTTTAGGTTTTCACATAGCTTTGACCAAGTATATGTTATGGGTGCGGTTGTTTTAGCTTTTGGTGTCACAAGCTTATTAAAGGGAAACGGATATTTAGCGGTATATCTGTTTGGAATAATTTTGGGAAACAGCCGTATACCAAACAAGGTTTCGTTGGTGCATTTTTATGACGGTGTCACAGAGTTCTTACAGATAATGATTTTTTTCCTCTTAGGACTTCTTGTAAGGCCCAAAGGCTTGATATCTATGCTCTTGCCGGCTTTTTTGTTCTTCTTGTTTATTACTTTTATCGGCAGACCGCTTGCAACATATATTTTACTCGCATTTTTCAAAAACACTTCAAAAGGTCAAAAAATCCTTACTTCTTTTGCGGGCCTTCGGGGAGTTGCTTCTGTCGTTTTCGCGATTATGGCTTTAAGTCAAGCAAGTGATGTGGGAATCGAACTTTTCAATCTTGTATTCTGCCTTGTAATTCTGTCGATTTTATATCAAGGAAGTCTTATTCCGTTTGTCGCAAAGAAAACGAATATGGTAGATGATACACATGATATTTTGGAAACATTCAACGACTATGTTT
Source organism: uncultured Oscillospiraceae bacterium (assembly GCA_902489335.1). GTDB lineage: Bacteria > Bacillota > Clostridia > Oscillospirales > Acutalibacteraceae > JAUNLX01. The sequence goes on from CABTZO010000007.1 coordinate 9,468, forward strand.
CTGAAACTGCTTTAAGTTTTTTTACAATAGAAATAGAAAAAGGGCATGCGTGGGAAAACAAGAAAATTTACGAATTGCAATTGCCGCAGGAAATGTTAATCGTTAGCATTATAAGGAATAAAACCTCAATCATACCAAACGGAAACACAATAATTTTAGAAAATGATAAGGTTAAAATTTCCGCTATTTCCGAAACGGGTCCTGAGAATGTCAACCTTGATGAAATTGAAATAAATGATAAAAATAAGTGGATAGGTAAGAAAATAAGTGAGTTTTCCAAAAATGAAAACGAACTTGTAATTTTGATCGTGAGAGGTTCAAACCCTGTCATTCCGACAGGCGACACAATACTCATGAAAAACGATTTATTATATCTAAGAAGAGAAGGTTAATTATGAAAAAATTTTTTGCGATTCTCGGTGGTATGGGTTCGATTTCAACCGAAAATTTTATACATGGTTTGAATAAATATTGTGGAGCAAAAGATGATCAGGAATTTTTAAACTATATCTTGTTTAACAATGCCTCAATTCCGGATCGTACAAATTATATTTTAGATAAAACCGCAGACAACCCTATTCCCGTTTTGACGCAATCTTTAAAAATGCTTGATTCGTTACAACCGTCATTTATTGTAATGCCGTGTAATTCTGCACATGTGTTTTTTGATGAAATCAAGTCAAACATAAAAGCGCCTTTAATAAATATGATCGACCTTGCAGTTGAAAAAATAAATGCGAGTGAAATAAAAGACGGCGCAAGAATAGGAATTGCCGCAACACAAGGCACGATTTATTCGAAAACCTATGAAACTTCTCTTTTAAAATATGGCTATGAACCTTTTATTCCCGACAATGAACTTCAAGCAAAGATAACTTACTTAATTTACGATAATATAAAAGCAAACAAAGAAATAGATTTAGAATCTTATTATGAAATGCTTGATGTTTTTAAAAATAACGGTTGTCAAGCTGTCATTTTAGGCTGTACGGAAATGTCGGTTTTTCATTCAAATGCCGATAATGGAAAAGAAAAGATCTTAATTTTTGATGCAGACAGGATTTTGCTTGAAGAAACCATAAAAAAAGGAAAAGCATTAAATTAAAAAAAGATAAATTATAAAATGAAATGTAGTCTCTTTTTCGCAAACCGTGTAAAGAGGCTATTTAATATGGCTGTTTTTGTTAAAACAACATACTTTATTGTAAATAAAAATTTAATTAGTCAGAGAAATATAGTTATAAATAACAAAAAATTATGGTTACTTTGTTTATAGGTTTTATTTGATTTATGAATCGGAGCGAGTATAATTAAATATAATTCATTGTAAAAGGAGATTTATATGTCAAAATTTTCAAAACAACAAATTCATGATATGCTTGTCGGTGGAGTTATTATGGACGTTACCAATGTAGAACAGGCAAAAATAGCTGAAAATGCAGGTGCAGTTGCTGTTATGGCTCTTGAAAGAGTACCTGCCGACATTCGTGCTGCCGGAGGCGTCAGCAGAATGAGCGATCCCGGAATGATTCAGAAAATCATGGAAGCTGTTTCTATACCGGTTATGGCAAAAGCCAGAATAGGTCACTTCGTTGAAGCGCAAATTCTCGAAGCAATAGGAATAGACTATATCGACGAGAGTGAAGTTTTGTCACCGGCTGATGACGAGTTGCATATTGATAAAAATAAATTTGAAACGCCCTTTGTTTGTGGTTGCAGAAATTTAGGAGAAGCACTCAGAAGAATCGCTGAAGGTGCCAGCATGATAAGAACAAAAGGCGAAGCCGGAACAGGTGATGTTATTCAAGCTGTTGCCCATTTAAGAACAATGCAAAGAGAAATTGCAGCTGTTCAAGGCCTTAGAGAAGAAGAACTTTATAATCATGCAAAAGAGTTAGCAGTTCCGGTAGATCTTTTAAAATATGTTTATGAAAATGGCAAACTCCCGGTTCTCAACTTCTCGGCAGGCGGCGTAGCAACACCCGCCGATGCGGCACTTATGGTTCAACTTGGTGCAGAGGGAGTCTTTGTCGGAAGCGGAATTTTCAAAAGCGGAGATCCCGATAAAAGAGCAAAGGCTATAGTTCAAGCTGTTAAACACTATAATGAACCTGAAGTTTTAGCTGAAGTTTCCAAAAACTTGGGAGAAGCAATGGTCGGCATAAATGAAGATGAAATTGAAATTATAATGGCAAACAGATAATCTTATATAATTAAATTAAACAGATATCCGAAAAGGGTATCTGTTTTTTTAATTAAATTTGACCAAAATCGGTTTTACACATATAATGGACAAGTTGGTCAAAATCTATACAAAGGAAAGTGCTATGCAGAAACTTAATGACATTATCTTAAATTTTTCGGATTACGTTTGGTTTGTACTGATGTTCTTATTAGTCGGATCCGGAATCTATTTTTCAATAAGAACAAAATTTGTGCAGCTTCGCCGATTTAAATCAGGTTGGAATCGAGTTTTCGGAAACATAAAATTTTTCGGTCACAAAGCAGATGACGAAGGGATGTCATCGTTCCAAGCGCTTGCAACGGCAATAGCCGCCCAAGTCGGAACAGGAAACATCGTAGGTTGTGTAACCGCTTTAGTTTCAGGAGGTCCCGGTGCTATTTTTTGGATGTGGATTGCCGCTTTTTTTGGCATGGCAACTATTTATTCAGAGGCTACTTTGGCTCAAGTAACAAAGCAAAAGGGAAAAGACGGAGAAATAGTAGGCGGTCCGGTTTATTATATAAAGAGAGCTTTTAACGGTAAACTCGGTAAATTTTTGGCGGCGACTTTTTCGGTTTTAATTATTTTAGCACTTGGAATCATGGGAAACATGGTACAGTCAAACTCCATTTCAGATGGATTTAATAATGCTTTCGGAACACCGAGAATTGCAGTTGGTATTGTTTGCGCCGTAGTTGCAGGATTTATTTTTATAGGCGGTATTTCAAGAATTGCCTCATTTACAGAAAAAATTGTTCCGATAATGGCGGTTTTATACATTATAGCCGGAATTGTTTGCCTTGTTATTTTTAGAAAAAATCTTATTCCCGCAATAGTTTCTATTTATAAATATGCCTTCACACCCTATGCGGTTGTCGGAGGCGGTGCAGGAATAGTCGTTAAACAGGCTATGCGTTACGGAGTTGCAAGAGGATTGTTTTCCAATGAGGCCGGTATGGGTTCAACTCCACATTCACACGCCATTGCAAAGGTTAAACATCCTCAAGATCAGGGAGAAGTCGCAATGATAGGAGTCTTTTTTGATACTTTTATTGTTCTTACTCTGACAGCACTTGTAATTCTGTGTTCCGGAATTTTACCGGAAATGGTAAAAACAAATACGACGGGTGTTAAAGTAGCTCAACAAGCTTTTTCAATGGCCTTGGGAGGAAAAGTTGGATCAGCTTTTATTGCTTTTGCACTTTTGTTTTTTGCTTTTTCCACAATAATATCTTGGTATTTCTTTGCCGAACAAAATGTAAAATATCTTTTCGGCAAGAAAGTTACGAAGATTTTTTCCGTTATAGTAGTAGCCGCAATTATCTTAGGATCCGTATTAAAAGTTGAACTTGTATGGAACGCATCCGATTTATTTAACGGTCTTATGGTAATTCCAAATATTTTGGCTTTACTTGCTCTTTCTTCTTTTGTTGCTAAGGCGGCAAGAGGCGAGAAAGTTGATCTTGATAAATTAAAAGAACATAAAAAGAAAAATAAATAAAAATATTTAACAAAAAGTCTTATCAAAATTTATTTGATAAGACTTTTATTTTTTATTAAAATTTTGTGGGTTTATCTCTTAATGAAGAATTCGTCGTACCAGAGCAAGAAACACAGTGCAGTGTATATGTATCTTTGATTCAGCTCTTTTCCGTTGTAATGGTTTTCCAAAAGTTCCAAAAGTTTATCTTGGTCAAAGAATTCGCTAACATAATCTCTTGAAAAAACTTCTTTGACATAGTTATATAGGTTTTCTTTTTTTAACCAGAATTTCATAGGAACGGGGAAGCCGAGTTTGGGACGTTTTGCCCATTCTTCGGGCAAATACTCATAAGCTACTTTCCTTAAAATATATTTTGTATCTTCGTTATTTACTCTGAATCTTTCGGGAATGCTGCCCGCAACTTCCATGATCTTTTTATCAACAAAAGGCATTCTTACTTCTAAATCAAAAGGAGAAGTCATTTTGGAAGCTTTGAGGAATATATCACCGGGTGCCCACAGAAAAATATCTATAAGTTGTTTTTTTGTTAAATCATTTTCATTTTTATATTTTTCATATATTGGTTTTGTTACATCATAGGGTGAAACGCCGTTTTTATATTCATCTTTTAAAATCGCATCTGCTTGTTCGGGTGTATAGACTTTAGCTTCACCGAAAAAAGATTCTTCAACTGTTTGTCCGCCTCTGATAAAAGCGGATTTTATGTGACTGTCTGGCAAAGCTTTTGCGAGTTTTGCGACTGATTTTCTGAATCCTATCGGAAGTTTTCTATAGTTATGCATGGTTTTTGTATCTTTGTAAGTAAGGTATCCGCCGAAAAGTTCATCGGAGCCTTCTCCGGAAAGAATCACCTGAGCATCTTTTGAAGCAAATTCCGACAGAAAATAAAGCGGAATCGATGAAAGGTTTGATTGAGGTTCATCCATTAAATATTGCATTTTCGGCAATACTTCGAAACAATCTTCGCCGGTAACCAGTCTGATGTGATGTTTTAATCCTAAAATTTCCGAAAGATCTTTTGCGTGGTCGGTTTCGTTAAACATACCGGAATACTCTTTGAATCCGACGGAATAAGTGTCACTTGGCTTTGCAACGGAAGTTATGTAACTGCTGTCTACACCGCCCGAAAGGAAGGAAGAATAATTTTTTTGATCTCTTAAATGAATGTCAACGCTTTTTTTGACTTCTGTTTTAAGCAGATCAACGTAATATTCCAAGTTCTCTTTTCCGGGATTAAATTTAGGTTCCCAATATTTTTCCGTTTTAATCTCACCGTCTTTATAAATAAGATAATGAGCCGGTTGGAGTTTGAAAACTCCTTTGAAAAAAGTTTCCTCAAGTACCGGATATTGAAAAGTCAGATATGGCTTGAGCGCTTTTTTGTTAAGCTCCTTGTTGAAACTTGGGTGTTTCAAAAAAGCCTTGATTTCACTTCCGAAAATAAAAGTTTTATCTTTAGTGTTTTGAGTGTAATACATCGGCTTAACACCAAAATTATCACGGACCAAAAAAAGACAATCGTTCTTTTTGTCAAATATGGCAATATTAAACACTCCGCGTAAAAGCTTCGGCATATCTTCTTTTTTTTCTTTGAAAAGACTTGTAATCAGCCGTGCATGATCATTACATTCAAAATCGTTGTCTGAAATTTCATCCATTAATTCTTTGTCGTTATAGATATAACCACTCATAACCGTGACATAATCGTCGTTTTCATATATTTTGTTTTCGTCACTTTTCTTTAACTTGCCAAAGGAAGTATTGCTTTCATAAGTATCAAGCTCAACTTCATAATCTCTGATATAGGCACTTGCCATATCCTCTAAAATCTTTTTGTTGTCAAAATTGACCTTTGAATTTGAATATCCAAAAATTGACATAAAATCTCCTTAGAAATGATTCTTAATTTTATTTATAAAATATTTTATGGCGGGCATCGGATCATCTTTTGCCCAAACCGCTCCAACTTTTTTCTTGTTTAAAGTTTTAATCACATCAAAACTTGTCAATTGTCCAGTTTTTTTGTATTCACGGATTGCGGCTAAGTCTTCAAAAAAGTATCTGAATGCAAGATCGGTGTCTTCGACAATGTGCTTTTCGCCGATTTCATTGCCGGTCATTTCAAGATATGTAAGATACGCCATATTCAGACCAAGAGCTTCTAAAAGAGCATTGAAGTTGGTCATTCTTGTATTGATTTCAATCAGATAATAATCATCTGTATCCTGCATTTTCTTAAATTCAATCTCCGCAAATCCTCGCCAATTTATATTTTCTAAAAAATTCTTGCCGATTTCTCTGATTTTGGGAACATCTGTTTGATGAATATAGACGGAAGCGCCGAAATTGATGGGAAACTGACGAAGTTTTTGCATAGTGACATCATGTGTAACTTTTCCCTGTTTTGATACATAGGCATCATATGTAAACATATGGTCATCAAAGCCTTTTATAATCTGTTCAACCTTGCCGCTCAAATCCGACTCGTTCATAATTTTAATTGATTTTATAAGCTCTTCTTCATTATTACAGATTAAAACTTTTCTTTTGAATTTTCTGACGAAATTATTTGAGTTATTAGGTTTGATAATGCAAGGATATCCGATTTTATTTTTAATGAAATCAAAGTCCGGATTTTCATTTAAAACATAATATTCCGGAATCAAAACATTATGTTTTTTCGCAAGATTTGCAAGTGTATTTTTGTGCATTACCTCGGTCATCAATCCTTGCTTTTGTATGGGAATCAAATAGTATTTTTTTAATTCGTCAAGATATTTATCACAAAGCAGGACATAGTTATCGTGAGTAGGAATTAAAACCGGCTTTGATTTTTGTTTTTTGCCGTAATCAATAAGAGTATGAAAAGCCGATTCGGAATTTGATTTAACATCATCAATCCACAGAACTTCATTTACATACTTAGATTTTAGTCCATACGCATTTTTGTCATATTCGCATGCAACAACATAAACGCCGTTTCTGCCAAGAGCTCTGACTGTTGACAGACCTGTGTAATAATTTACGCCTATTACGACTGCCTTGTTTTGTTCCATCATTATTCTCCTAAATTTGTGAATGCAAGTATTTTAGCACAAATTCACATTTATGTGAATGATGATATATTGTCGATACAGAAAAAAATGTTCCTTCCCAGAAGGAACATTTTATTTATTTTGATTATTTATTTTTCTTTTGTTTTACGGCAGCTATGGCTGAAACTGCAGAAAAAGCAAGGCTCAAAGCAATTATACTTTCAGAGGCAATTCCTGTTTTAGGAGACTCTTTATCTGATTTTTTATCTGAACGTATTGAATTCATTTTGCTTTTATCTTTAGATATAATCTTTTCGTTAGGTTTTATTTTGTCATTGTTTGAAACAGGTTTGTTTTCGGTTGAATTTTCATTATTATTCTCAGATTTGTTATCATGATTATTGTTGTTTTCCGTTGGATTTTCATTATTATTTTCAGTCGGGTTATTCTGATTGTTATTGTTTATACGGTCTTTAATCGAATAACTGTCAATTAAAGTTTTATTTTCGGTCGTGTAAGTGCTGACTTTAATTTCAGAATCGGAAACATTGACAATAGTATATGAACTCTCTTTTCCCTGCCATTTTACTTTTGCGTAGGGGAAATCCTTTGATTTTATTCCGTAGAATTTACTTGAACTTGAAGAATCAAGTGTTGTATAGACTGTTCCTTCGTCGGTATAATAATTATCTTTGTTAACCGGAATGTTGTTTTTCAACTGTTCTGTTCTCACATATACATGGTCATGTCCCATCAAAACAAGATCGATTTTGTTTTCATCAAATACGGGAACCAATTCTTTTCTTCTCTTCAAAATATCGGGACTTTCGCTGTGATTTGCTACTGAATAGATTGAATGGTGAAAACATACAATTCTGTGCTTTACGTCCGGATATTTAGCTATAGCTTCTTTAATAGCCTTTTTGTGACTAAGAGTATTTTGATTGTTTGAATTTAAAATTATAAATAAAGCGTTTTTGTATCTGAAAAAGTAATCGTTACCTGCCAAAGTGCCGCCGTGAGATGTTTCGTTGGGATAATAGAATCTCTCTTTTGTTTTTGAAGTTGAACCGTCGTGATTTCCGGGTAAAGCGGCAATCGGATATTTTTTAAGTCCTTCGGGTTTTGAAAAAGCGTCATATTCCGAGTCCTGGTTTTTGGAGGTAATCGAATTGACTTGGTCTCCCAAAGATAAAAGAAAATCTATATTAGGAAATTCGGTTTCAACTGTTTTTAATGTCTTATCCCAATTCTTTTCTTCATTTTGCAAATTGCCTACTCCCAATTGCACATCGCCAAAAGCGGCAAAAGAAAAGTCTTTGTCTTCAGATACTCTGAATTTATAGACTTTTGTGTCTCCTTTTATCTGATACATATACTCTTTTCCCGGTTGTAAATTATTAAATGTTACTGTGTTTCTCCATTTACCGTTTGAGAGTTTTTTGGGCGTGCTCTTGAAAGACTTCGCTCCGGTAAAATCTTTTTCATCATTTGAAATATTAAGTTTAACTTCATTATGTATCTGTGTATCTGATTGATATACCAAAGCTCTTACAGATTCGTCTTCTCCTACATTTAGTATTACGCTGCTGATATTAGCCGCAAAAGCAGAAGGCACAACGATAATCAGTGTAAATAAAAGTGCGATTAAAACATAACTTAATGCGATTTTGATGTTTCTTTTTGTTTTCATGATTTCTCCTCTGTTAAATAATTCTCTGCTATTTTATAAGACTCTCATAAAATCAAAATCAAACTAATGTAAAATCTAAGAAAATTGCGATATGTTTACGAACTCTGCTATTTTTGATAAAATGATATTCGTTGGAGGTAATAATATGGGAAAAGCTATGATAATAGGCGCCGGTGGCGTTGCGAGAGTCGCTATTTTTAAGTGCTGTCAAAATGATGAGGTTTTTACCGAACTTATGATTGCAAGCAGAACTGTTGGAAAATGCGAACAAATAAAAAAAGAACTTGAAGGCAAAACAAAAACCAAGATAACAACGGCACAAATAGATGCCGATGATGTTCCTGCGCTTGTTGCTTTGATAAATGAATATAAACCAAAGATTGTAATTAATCTCGCGCTTCCTTACCAGGATTTAAGCGTGATGAAAGCATGTCTTGAGACAAATACACATTATTTAGATACCGCAAACTATGAGTCACCCGATACCGCTCATTTTGAATATAAAGAGCAGTGGGCGATGCACGAAGAATTTGAAAAAAGAAATTTGACCGCTGTTTTAGGAAGTGGATTTGATCCGGGTGTTACGGGAATATTCTCTGCCTATGCTATGAAACACGAATTTGATGAAATAAATTACATAGATATTTTGGACTGTAACGGCGGAGATCATGGTTATCCTTTCGCAACAAATTTTAACCCCGAGATAAATATCAGAGAAGTAAGTGCAAAGGGAAGATATTTTGAAAACGGAAAATTCATAGAAACCGAGCCGATGGAGATAAAAAGAAAATATAATTTTGACAAAGTCGGCGAAAAAGATATGTATCTTCTATATCATGAGGAACTTGAATCTCTTTCGAAGAACATAAAGGGAATAAAGAGAATAAGATTTTTCATGACTTTCGGAGAGTCGTATTTAACGCACCTTAAATGCCTTGAAAATGTCGGAATGACATCAATTGAACCGATAGAATATAACGGAATGGAAATAGTGCCTCTTCAATTTTTGAAGGCTGTTTTACCGGATCCTTCGACTTTGGGACCGAGGACCAAGGGCAAAACGAATATCGGTTGCATTTTCAGAGGTAAAAAAGACGGTAAGGAAAAGAATTTATATATATATAATATCTGCGATCATGAAGAATGCTACAAGGAAACGGGAGCGCAAGCCGTAAGTTATACAACGGGCGTTCCGGCGATGATCGGAGCGGCTCTTGTTATGCAGGATATCTGGACGCTTAAAGGAACCCGCAATGTAGAAGAATTTGATCCGGATCCGTTTATGGACGGATTAAATAAGTGGGGACTGCCTTACATAATTGAAAGGAATCCTAAACTTGTCGATTAAAACTCCGTATTATTTGATTTCCGAGAAAAAATTAAAGGAAAATCTGAAAATTTTAGAAAATTTGAAATCGGAAACCGGTTGTAAAATTTTGCTCGCGCAAAAATGTTACAGCATTTATCAGACCTATCCGCTTTTAAGTTCTGTTTTGGACGGCACCTGTTCGTCCGGTTTATTTGAGGCACTTTTATCCGAAAAATATTTCAAAAAGGAAAATCATGTTCATAAAATAGCTTTTTCAGATGAAGAAATACCCAAGATAAAAGATATTGCCGATTTCATAGTTTTTAATTCGGAAAGTCAACTTGAAAAATATTCAAAGTTTTTTATGAATAAAAAAATCGGAGTAAGAATAAACCCCGAAATTTCGACTCAGGAAACACCGATTTATGATCCCTGCGGAAAGTTTTCACGAATGGGAATAAAAATAAAAGATTTTGAAAAGATACCGAAAAATCTTATATCTTTGATCAGCGGACTGCATTTTCATACACTCTGCGAACAAAATTCAGATGACTTGGAAAAAACTCTCGTTAAATTTGAGGAAAACTTCGGTAAATATCTGTATTCAATGGACTGGCTGAATTTTGGCGGCGGTCATCATATTACAAGAGAAGATTACGACTTAAAAAAATTAAAAGATCTTATAAAACACTTTCAAAACAAGTATGACTTGCAAGTCTACTTGGAACCGGGGGAAGCAGTGGCACTAAATGCCGGTTACCTTGTAACTACGGTTTTAGACACAGTTAAAAACGAAAAAGAAATTGCTGTTTTAGACACCTCTGCCGCCTGCCATATGCCTGATGTTTTGGAAATGCCTTATCGACCGCCACTATTTAATTCCGCAAAACCGGGCGAAAAAAACTTTGATTATATTTTGGCGGGTCCGACTTGTCTTGCCGGGGATATAATAGGAGAATATTCTTTTGATAAGAAATTAGAAGTCGGGGATAAAATGTATTTTGAAGATATGGCAATTTATACCATGGTAAAGAACAACACTTTCAACGGTATGCCGCTTCCGAGTATAGTTTTGGAAAAAGAAAACGGAGAACTAAATGTTCTCCGAGAATTTGATTATTTGGATTTTGAAAGCAGACTTTAAATAATTAAAAGCAGCTCTCTTAATATTTTGCAGGCTACCGCAGTAGACACACCCGACGGATCTAAAGTCGGCGCAAGTTCGCAAATGTCTGCTCCTACAATATCGAGCTCTTTGAGATAATCGAAGGAATTTAATAGTTCTGCAAAAGAAATTCCGCCCGGTTCAGGTGTTCCCGTTCCGGGTAAAACGCTTGTATCAAGCACATCAAGGTCTATCGTAAGGTAGACCTTTTCATTTTGAAGATTGCGCACTGTATTTGGAATCTGTGACAAATCAAATTTATGTAAAGAGGTATGTTCTTTTGCAAACTCAAATTCTTCTTTTGTGCCGGATCTTATACCGAATTGAAAAATATTGTTGTCGCCGACCATATTGTGGCAACGCCTTATAACAGTTGCATGAGATAGTTTGACTCCAAGGTAGTCATCGCGAAGATCCGCATGAGCGTCAAGTTGAATGAGTTTGAGGTCGGGATAAAGCTTGAGAGCGGCTCTGTAAGAGGGAAGCGTGATAAGATGTTCTCCGCCTATTAAAACGGGCTTCTTTTTGCTCGCAAAGATATTTGTCATTTCATTTTCAATCATTGTCAGAACTGCATCGGTATTGCCAATCGGAAGACAAAGGTCACCTAAATCGCAAATTTGATGATTTGTTAAATCATCGTCTTGATAGGGACTGTAAGTTTCAATTTCTTGTGAATCAAGCCTGATGGCAGACGGAGCAAATCTTGTTCCGGGCCTATATGAAACGGTTCCGTCAAACGGTGCCCCGATTATTACTTTTTTGCTGTCTTCAAATTTTGCGTTGCAATCAATAAATGAGTATTTATTCAACACTTTTAAGCATCTCCTCAACATAAGTCGGCAAGGCAAAAGCACCTTTATGCAGTGCCGCATTATAATATTTTGTTTTTATTTTTGAACCGTCAAAGTTTCTTTCATCGAAATCTTTTATAGGATGATATTTTTTTGACGAAAAACCGAAAAGCCAGTGTCCGGAGGGATAAGTCGGAATGTGTGCCTGATACACTTTTGCCATATCAAAGGACTGAACAATTCTCGAATGAATTCGCTTCATAGCATTTGCGTCATTATCGTAAAAAGGACTTTCGTGTTGATTTACCAAAATGCCGTCTTCAACTAAAGCCTTATAACAGTTTCCGTAAAATTCTTTTGTGAAAAGTCCTTCTCCGGGTCCGAAAGGATCGGTGGAATCTACGATAATCAAATCATATTCGTTTTCCTTTGACCTTACAAATGAAAGACCGTCTTTAAAATATAAATTAACTCTTTCATCTTCCAAACAACATGAGGTAAACGGGAGATATTTTTTGCTTACTTCTACGACTTCTTTGTCTATTTCAGCCATATCTATATTTTTTATTGTATCATATTTACAGAGTTCACGAACAACACCGCCGTCACCCGCGCCGATAATCAACACATTTTCAATCTTCGGATTAACTGACATTGGAACATGGGTTATCATTTCGTGATAAATAAACTCATCTTTCTCGGTAAGCATTATATATCCGTCTAAAACCAAAATTCTGCCAAAGTCAAAAGAATCAAAGACATCGATTTTTTGAAATTCCGATTGATGTGAATAAACTACATCTTTAATTCTGATATTAAATTTTACATTTTTGCTGTGATTCTCAGCATACCAAAATTCCATTTTTTCACCTATTTCAAAACGCTGAGGTTGGAAAGTGTCATATCTTCTGTTCCCAAAACACTACAGCCTTTTTCTTTTGCATATTTAATATAATCGATGATTTCTTTTGTTACAACCTCTCCGGGAGCTAAAACGGGAATACCGGGAGGATAGGTCATCACAAATTCTCCGCAGATTTTGCCTTCTGTTTCATTCAGAGGCAAAAGAATTTTTTCGGAATAAAAGGCCTCCTGCGGTGAAGTTTTTACAATCGGATTTAAGTATTCGCGGGTAAACATTCCGATTTTTGATTTTTTATATTTTCTCCTTATTTCAGAAAGTGCGCCGATGAGTCTTTCAATATTTAGCATAGTATCTCCCACTGAAATATAAGCTAATATGTTTCCCAAATCTCCAAACTCAATTTGAATATCATATTCATCACGCAGAATATCATAAACTTCAATTCCTGCAAGCCCGATTTGTAGGGTGTTTACCGAAAGTTTTGTTTGATCGAAGTCAAAAATCGAGTCCTTGTTTATCAAATCTTTTGTATATGCGATATAGTCACCGATTTCATTGATTTCATTTGATGAATAATCAACCATTTCAATAACTTTATCGAAGATTTTTTCTCCGTACAAAGCAAGATTATATCTTGAAATATCAAGAGAAGACAAGAGTAGATAAGAAGCGGAAGTCGTCTGAGTAAGATTGATTATTTGCCTCAAATAATCTGTGTTTACTCTCGGTTTATTATTTTTGTCTTTACCGACAAGCAAAATCGAGCTTTGCGTCAAACTGCCTCCGCTTTTATGCATTGAAACCGACGCCATATCGGCACCTGCGGAGATAGCACTTTTTGGAAGCTTGGAATTGAAATAAAAATGTGTTCCGTGTGCTTCGTCGACGAGTAAAAGCATATTGTTTTTATGAGCTAATTTTTCAATGTATTCAAGGTCTGAACAGATACCATAATATGTAGGATTATTTACAAAAATCGCTTTTGCATCGCGGTTTTCTTCAATAGCTTTTTTTATTGAGCTCTTTTTCATACCGAGTGAAATACCGAAATCCGGGTTGACATCGGGATCAATATATACGGGAACAGCGCCGTTTAGGACAAGAGCATTTAAAATGCTGCGATGAACATTTCGCGGAAGTAAAATTTTGTCACCTTTTTTAGTTGCGGCAAAAACCATAGCCTGAACGGCACTTGTTGTACCGCCAACCATAAAGTAAGAGGCGGCCGCACCGAAAGCTTCCGCCGCAAGAGCTTCGGCTTCTTTTATAACATTGGTCGGATGACATAGATTATCCAGGGGTTTTTGTGAATTAACATCGACACTCATTGTCTTTTGACCCAAAAAAGATGTGAGCAAAGAATTGCCCCTGCCTTTTTTATGACCCGGTACGTCAAAAGGGACAACTCTTTTTTCTTTTAATTCATTTAATGCTTCATAAATGGGAATACGATTTTGGTTCAACGTAACTCCTTAAAATATATTTCTCGACGAAAAAATTTCAATCATCTCATGTTTGAGTTGATTTTCTATTTTATCTTTTTGTTTTTCAGAAAGTTTATTGACATTACTCTTAAAAACATGATTAGGCACATCAATATCTTTGATCATCATCTTAGTGTGGAACATATTCGCTTGATATATGTTAATATCCATAGCTTTATATTCATCAAGAGTTTTAGGATCAATATAATCTTGAATAGAGGTAAAATCATGATCTATAAATAATTTTCTTCCGTCTAAAGTTCGTGTGAAACCTCGAACTCTATAATCCATTGTAATTACATCTGAATCAAAACTGTCAATCAGAAAATTAAGAGTAGACAGAGGTGTTATTTTACCGCAGGTTGCAACATCAATATCAACTCTGAAAGTTGCGACGTTGTTGTCTGGATGATATTCGGGATAGGTATGAACGGTAACATGACTTTTATCAAGATGTAAGAGCATATCTCCGTTACCTTTTGCAAAACGATATACCTCTGTGTCACTTTCTGCCATATTTTTAAGCATACTTTTTTCAGATATCAAAAGTGAAACGGAGGCTCCTTGGGGATCATAGTCTTGTCTTGAAATCGACAAAACATGTGCACCTATCATATCGGATACTGTACATAGAATTTTTGTAAGTCTTTCAGAATTATACTGTTCATCGATATATTCTAAATATTCTTTGATTTCTTTTTGCGTTTCAGCATAACAAACATCGAATATATTAAAGGATAGAGATTTTGTTAAATTATTGAAACCATATAATTTAAGTTTTTCATTCATCAAAAAACCTCTGTAAGAACTCTTTTGTTTCAGGATGATCGGGATTTTTCAGAACTTTTTCCGGATCTCCCTCTTCTAAAATAACACCGTTATTCATAAATATAATATTATTTGCAACGTCTTCGGCAAATTTCATTTCATGGGTAACAATGAGCATTGTGAGTCCGGAATCTTTTGCCAAATCTTTCATAACATCTAAAACATCGCCGACCATCTGGGGGTCTAAAGCTGAAGTCGGTTCATCAAAGAGAAGAATATCGGGTTGCATTGAAAGAGCCTTTGCGATTGCGACTCTCTGTTGTTGACCGCCTGAAAGTTGCTTTGGTTTAGCATTAATGTAAGGAGTCATTCCAACTTTTTCGAGATATTTTAAAGCTGTTTCTTTTGCTTCGTTTTTGGACTTCTTCAAAACTTTTTCTTGACCTATCATACAGTTTTTTAGAGCCGTCATATTAGAAAACAAATTGAAATTTTGAAAAACCATTCCGACAAGAGTGCGATATTTTGTAATCTTAGATTTTTCTTTTGTAACACTTTTGCCTTTGAAAATAATGTCTCCGCCTGACGGTTCTTCAAGTAAGTTAATGCAACGAAGCAAGGTTGATTTTCCGGAACCTGAAGGACCGATTATACAAGTTATATCTCCTTTTTTTACTTCAAAATCAATGTCTTTCAAAATTAAGTTTTTTCCAAAACTCTTTGAAAGATGTGAAATCTTTAAAATTGGTTCTTCCATCAATAGCCACCTCTTTTGTTCTTTTCAAGACCGGACAAAATCTTATTATTTCCTCTGTGTTTATATGTTCCGCTTGTCAAAACAAGTTGATCTTTTGTAACGAGATCATATCCGTTATCTCCGTCCATCTTGTTTTCAATAAATCTTAAAATTTTGGAACAGATAAAAGTGAGAATGAAGTAAATTACCATTGTTATTGTGAAAGCTTCAAAGTAAGTGTAATAAGCACCCGCAACGCCTTTTGTAGCATAGAACAGTTCAACTGTACCGATAACTGAAAGAACACAGGAGTCCTTGATGTTAATTATCAGGTTATTTCCTATTTGCGGCATTATATTTCTAAGTGCCTGGGGCATAATTACATAAAACATGGTCTGAAAATGATTCATTCCGATAACTTTTGCGCCCTCTGTTTGTCCGCTGTCAACCGAGATAATTCCGCCTCTGAATGTTTCTGCCATGTAAGCGCCGGTATTTATTGAAACAATTAAAAAAGCCGCAGCCCACATACCCATATGAACATCAAAGAGTAAAGCAAGACCGTAGTAAATGAACATTGCCTGAACCATCATAGGAGTTCCGCGGAAAATTTCAACATAGGCATTCAGAATAAATTTAATAATTTTGAGAATTATATTTTTTAAAGACAATTTTTTGTGTTTGTCTTCAGGTATAGTTAAAATTATACCAATGAAAAATCCGATAACACAACCGATAAAAGTTGATACAAGGGCAATAGCCATTGTAACACCGATACCACGAGCAAAAGAGGTGCCGTAGTTATTTAAAATAAAGACAATTCTCCCCCAAAAATCCGAGGGTAAATTAGTATCCATAAAAATCTCCTTTTAAAAAAGAGTCAAAGAGGCAAAAATGCTTCGTTGACTCTTTTAATTATTTATTTAGAAAGAGGTTGAACTTTAATAGCTTCATCCATGAGTTTATTGTAGTCGTCAGCGTTCATCTTTTTGAGAACTTTGTTGATCTTTTCGGTAAGTTCTTTGTTACCTTTCTTTACTGAAATACCGATGTTGATATCTTCGTCGGAAACTTTGAATGTATCTGTTTTAACAGTTGCAAAATCAAGCATTACAAAGTCAGGATATGCAACCAAAGCAGCCTTTCCTGTCGGAAGATCTGTAACAACAACATCACATTTTCCGCTGTTGAGAGCAACAAGCATTTGTGAAGTTTCTTCAAATGCGGGAAGTTTATTTACTTTAGGAATCTGAGGAAGGCATTTATCATACCAAATAGTATTTATTTGGGAAGTTGCGGTTGCGCCAGCAAAATCTTTTAAGCTCTGTGCTTTTTCAAACTTGCTTCCTTTTTTAACAAGAGTAACAATTGTTGCATAGTAGTAAGGTTCGGTGAAATCAACAGATTGAGCTCTCTGAGCTGTTATTGACTGACCTGCAATCGCACAATCAATTGTACCTGATTGAACTGCGGGAACGAGAGAATCCCAAGCGAGTTTAACAATTTCAAGTTTCATTCCGAGTTCATCGGCAATTTTTTTTGCCATCATAACGTCGTATCCGTTTGCAAAATCTTTTGAATCTTTAATCGGTACAGCTCCGTTTTCGTTTGTGGGTTGAGTCCAGTTGTATGGTGCATAGGCACATTCCATGCCTACTCTCAGAACTTTCTGATCTGATTTCTTACCGCATGAGCTTGCAAAAAAGGCAAGAGATACGATTGATGTGATAACAAGTAAGATTGAAATTAATTTTTTCATTATTTTTTCCTTTCTCAATAAAAAAACACCTGTGGATTACACAGGTATATCGAATACAAATTAAATGGCTCTTCACACCTGTGACAAGGATATACATATTTTGCATATCCTCAACAAAAAAAACGACAGCCTTTTTTTGTTTCGGCAAGAGCCCCTTTCATCTATGATCAACGGATAGTCGAACCTCACATAGACTACTGATGAATCCTGCGCCTCCATCTATGCACGCATTATATAATGAAAAAGCTAACAAGTCAAATAATACGCATCATTTAATTGAAAAACAAATTGTATTGTATAAGATATGGTTAAAACAACCTAAAATTTAACGATAAATTCATAGAGTTTGTTAATCTGATTAGGTTGTATAAGTGCTATATATTGTGATAAAATGTTCTGGTGCCAACGACATATTGTGACATGATTATCAGATGAATTTAAAACGGAGTTTAACGAATGAAGACAATTATTAAGCGAAACTTAAAAGAAGTGCCTTATGACGCAGAGAAGATCAGAGTTGCTATACGAAAGTCTTTTTTATCTATCGGAGAGGAATGCGACAGAGAAAGATTAGACAGCCTTATTGAGCAAATTGAAGAAAAATTCGAGGGTGTTGATACGGCAGAGGTTGAAGAAATTCAGGATGCCGTTGAAGTAATCTTGATGAAAAATGACTGTTACAATGTAGCAAGAAGCTATATTTTATATAGAGAAAAGAGAACATCTCTCAGGAGAATCAGAACCAAATTAATCGAAGATATATCAGATGAAGGGCTTGAAGAGGTTCTCTACAAGGTTCAGCGTGATTTTGAAGATTATGACTTGTCGCGATTAAGAGCAAAGTATATTGCAATGAATAAAGATGAAATGGACCTCGATAGCAGGCTTCAATTACTTACAAAATCGGCTGAAGAACTTACTTCTCAAGAGGAGCCCGATTGGGAAAAAATTTCAGGTCGCATACTAAGTTATGTTTTTCACAGAGAGCTGAGACAGACTGAAGATAATTTAGGAATAAGCGGATTTTATAATAAAATCAAATATCTTACCGATGAAGGACTTTATGGCCAATATATCTTGGAAAATTATGATAAAAATGAGATAGATCAAATTGAAAAGAAACTGGATAATAACAGAAATGATTTATTCACTTATTCCGGTTTGGATCTTTTGATACATAGATATATTATCCAAAATCACAGCCATGTTTCACTTGAGTCGCCACAAGAGATGTTCATGGGAGTCGCTATGCATCTCGCCATGGGCGAAAAGGAAGACAGATTATTTTGGGTGGAAAAATTCTATGATATCTTAAGCTTGCAGAAAGTTACCATGGCAACGCCGACACTTTCAAACGCAAGAAAGCCATATAATCAGTTATCAAGCTGTTTTATAGATACAGTTCCGGACTCTCTTGAGGGTATATATCACAGTATTTCTCAGTTTGCTGAAGTTTCAAAACTTGGCGGCGGAATGGGCATGTATTTCGGAAAAGTCAGATCAAGAGGCGGAAAAATAAGAGGCTTCGAGGGCGCAAGCGGCGGAGTTATCAGATGGATCAGACTCGTCAATGATACTGCCGTTGCAGTTGACCAGCTTGGAATGAGACAGGGTGCAGTTGCCGTATATTTGGATGCATGGCATAAGGATCTGCCTGAATTTTTGCAACTGAGAACAAACAACGGGGATGACCGAATGAAAGCTCATGACGTATTTCCGGCTGTTTGCTATCCCGATCTGTTTTGGAAAAAGGCAAAAGAAAATCTGGATCAGGATTGGTATCTTATGGATCCACATGATATTCTCACCACAAAAGGATATTCTCTTGAAGATTATTATGGCGAGGAATGGGAAGAAAAATATCTTGACTGTGTCAACGATTCAAGAATTTCAAAGCGAGCAATCAATTTAAAAGAATTAGTAAGGCTTATTCTCAAGTCTGCGGTTGAAACCGGCACGCCGTTTGCTTTCTACAGAGATACGGTAAACAGGGCTAATCCAAACAAACATCAGGGCATTATTTACTGTTCAAATCTTTGCACTGAAATAGCGCAAAATATGAGTGAAACTGAATTTATAAGCAAAACAATCACTACCGAGGACGGGGAGCAGGTTGTTGTTCAGACTACAAAGCCGGGAGATTTTGTTGTTTGCAACCTTGCATCACTTTGTCTCGGGCACATTGATGTAAACAATAGGGAAGAACTTGAAGATGTAACGGCGACAACTGTAAGAGCACTTGATAATGTAATAGATTTAAACCTTTATCCTGTGCCATACGCTGAAATGACAAGCAAGAAAAATAGGGCAATCGGTTTGGGCGTTTCCGGTTATCATCACATGCTTGCAAAGAACAAAATACGTTGGGAGTCAGATGAACATGTGGCTTTTGCTGACAGAGTTTTTGAAGACATAGCATATGCCGCAATCAAAGCAAGTAACGAACTGGCCAAAGAAAGAGGAAGTTATAGTTATTTTGAGGGAAGTGAGTGGGAGACAGGCGAATATTTCTCTCGAAGAAACTACAACAGCGACAGATGGCTTGCACTTAAAGACAGTGTAAAAGAAAACGGAATGAGAAACGGTTGGCTCATGGCAACGGCGCCGACAAGCTCAACGTCGATATTGATAGGTACAAGTGCAGGACTTGACCCGGTTATGAGTAAGTTCTATCTTGAAGAAAAAAAGGGAATGATTATGCCGAGAGTAGCACCGGATCTTTCTCCTGAAACATTTTGGTTCTACAAACAGGCTCATTACATAGATCAAACCTGGTCGATTAAAGCGGCAGGTGCAAGGCAGAGGCATATAGACCAAGCTCAGAGTATGAATTTCTGGATAAACAATGATTACAAGATGAGTCAACTTTTAGATTTGTATATTTTGGCGTGGGAAGAGGGCGTTAAGACGATATATTATGTAAGATCCAAATCCCTTGAAGCTGAAGAGTGCGACAGTTGCTCTGCTTAAATAAGATTTGTAATAAAGTAAATTAAGATAGGAGATAAAAATGAGTGAGAACAAAATTACCAAAAAACCTCTTTTCAATCCCGACGGAGATATTGAGGTAAACAATAGAAGACTTTTAAACTTTAATACCACTAACATCAATGATTTCAACAATATGAAGTATGCCTGGGTTTCTGATTGGTACAGACAGGGTATGAATAACTTCTGGATTCCTGAAGAAATCAATCTCGATCAAGACAAAAACGACTATCCTAATTTGTTGCCGGCAGAACGCACAGCCTATGACAAAATACTCAGCTTCCTTGTGTATCTTGATTCGCTTCAATCGGCAAATTTACCCAACATAGGTCAATATGTTACAGCTAATGAAATAAACCTCTGTCTTTCAATTCAAACATTTCAGGAATGCATACACAGCCAAAGTTACAGCTATATGCTCGATACAATCTGTAACCCGACGGAGAGAAATGACATTCTCTATCAGTGGAAGACGGATGAACATCTCTTAAACAGAAATAAATTTATCGGAGAACTTTACAATGAATTCCTTGAAAATCCAAATAAATATACTTTCCTTAAGGTGTGCATAGCAAACTACATTCTTGAGGGTGTATATTTCTATTCGGGATTTATGTTCTTTTACAACCTTGGCAGAAATGGCAAGATGCCGGGAAGTGTCCAGGAAATAAGATATATAAACAGAGATGAGAACACTCATTTATGGCTTTTCAAAAAAATTCTTCTGGAGCTCGAAAAGGAGGAGCCGCAGCTTTTTAATGATGAAAATAAAAAGATGATTGCCGATATGATAAAGACGGGTGTAGAACAAGAAATTGCATGGGGTCAATATGTTATCGGAAATGATATTCCCGGATTAAACAATAAAATGGTTGAGGACTACATTAAATATTTGGGTAATCTTCGATATTCTTCTTTGGGACTTGGAAAATTATATCCTGGTTATGAGGAAGAACCCGCATCAATGGCATGGGTTAGTCAGTATTCAAACGCAAATATGGTGAAAACCGACTTTTTTGAAGCAAGGTCTTCGGCTTATGCAAAGAGCAGCGCTATTGAGGACGACCTATAAAAATAAGAAAATTTTATAAAAGAAAAGATTGCCGATTAGAGCAATCTTTTTTTATTTTGCATTTTTTGATTATCCAAAAAGTTTTCCCCTGCTCTTTGAGAAGTGTTATAAAGTTTTTTCACACAGGATGGCAAGCCAATGTTTGTCTGTGTGAAATGCTCTTATATTAGAAAATCCGAC
>CABTZO010000008.1 GCA_902489335.1 uncultured Oscillospiraceae bacterium
AATCGCCCGAATACCGCCCGAAGAAATTTACACAAAAAAAGCTCACTGAAATTCAGTGAGCTTTGACTTTTATTATTATTGATTTTTAAGTAAAGCGGTGTAGATAACATCAATAAGTTTGTTAGGCATAAATTCAAGTGAACCCAAAAGTTTGGAGTTTTTAACTCTGTAAAGAGTTTTCGGATTTTCAGCTTCACAAGCTTCAACAACTGCTTGAACAAGATATTTAGGATCGTTTGCCATCTTAAGTTCAACCGTCATCATCGGTTTCATCTTAGTAAGAGTTCCCTTGTAATACTGAGTATTTGCAATCATCTTGTCAAAAGCGGCGGTTGCTTGACCGTGCATCTGTGTTTTAAATGAACCGGGTTGAATTTTGATACATTTGATTCCCTGGAATAAAAGTTCGCGTCTTAATGAATCTGTGTATCCTTCAACTGCATATTTTGTCATAGCATAAGGACCGTTAAATGGTTGTGCTTTCATCCAACCACATTCTGATGAGCAGTTGATAATTCTGCCGTTTCCTTTTTTAACCATATCAAAGAATACACGGTTGATTCTTACCATTCCCAAAACGTTGATGTCAACCATTCTTTCAACAGTCTTTACAATATCTCCTTCAATGAGTGAACCCATTGAGTGAATACCGGCAAAGTTAATTACTGCATCTAATTTGTCAGTCCATTTGAGAACTTCCTTCTTAGCGTTTTCAATACTTGCCATATCAGTAATATCAACTTTTATCGGAACAAATCCCTGAATATTTGCCTTTTTGCTAAGAGCAACTTCGTCATAGTCAGCGGCAAAAACTGTCCAGCCTTTTTCAATAAGTGCAAGAGCTGAAGCTCCGCCAAGACCACCGGCTGCTCCTGTGAAAAGTGCATATTTCATAATATAATCCTCTCCTTATAACTATTTATTTTATTAGAATTTCCTATAAATTATATATTATCGTTAAAATAAAGTCAATTTTCATTTCATTTATTATTTAGAAAATTTTTTAGCTCATAAAAACTTTAATAATTATCAGGTTACTTTAAAACTGAAAAGCCTCCATAAATATTCATAAAAAATAATGAATATTTTTGTTTTCCACTGAATGATTAACATTATTATTGTAAAGTTTTTTGGTTGACAGATGTTAATAACTAAGTGCAATATGTTAATAAGTGTTGAAATTGGGTAAAAATATGAATAAAAGTGTAAAGCAATTCACTTTCTTTCAACAAAAGTCTCCACATTGTGAAGACTTTGTCATAATGTATATTCAATTTGAATAATTAACGATTTTTCAGCTCAACATATTTTCTCGGACCTTGAATTGCCATATATGCAGGTCTGATTATCTTGCTTGCCGTTGTCAATTCTTCGAGCCTATGAGCACTCCATCCGGTTATCCTTGCTATCGCAAAAAGCGGAGTATAAAGTTCTTTCGGTAATCCGAGCATCGAATAAGCAAAGCCACTGTAAAAATCTACATTTGCGCTGACGCCTTTATATATTTTTCTGTTTTTAGAAATAAGATTTGCGGCGATTTCTTCGATATTGGCATATAGATTAAATTCATCGGAAATTCCCTTTTCATTCGATAAATCTCTTACAAATTCTTTTAAAATAACCGCTCTCGGATCTGATTTAGTATAGATTGCATGACCCATACCATAAATAAGACCACTCTTGTCAAAAGCTTCCTTATTTAAAATCTTTTGCAAATATGCAGCGATTTCATCTTTATCTTTCCAATCCTTGACCTCTTTTTTTATTTCCTCAAACATATTTGAAACTCTAATATTTGCACCGCCATGTTTAGGTCCTTTAAGTGAGCCTATCGCGGCCGAAATAGCAGAATATGTATCGGTTCCGGATGATGTGACAACTCTGGTTGTAAATGTAGAGTTATTTCCTCCGCCATGTTCAGCATGTAAAATCAAGCAAAGATCCAATACTCTTGCTTCAAGTTCTGAAAATTTGCTGTCCGATCTCAACATATACAAGATGTTTTCAGCGGTTGAAAAATCAGGTCTAGGTTGATGAATAAAGAAACTTTCGTTTTCATAATAATATTTATATGTCTGATAAGAATAAACACTGAGCATCGGAAAAAGAGCTATAAGTTCAAGACATTGTCTCAAAACATTTTCAATTTGCGTATTTTCCGGTTCTTCATCATATACATATAAAGTCAGCACACTTCTTGCAAGCGTATTCATTAAATCCTTGCTCGGTGCTTTCATAATTATGTCTCGGACAAAGTTATTAGGCAAAGTCCTGAAATTTGCAAAAATTCTCAAAAATTCCTTGAATTCTTTTTCATCCGGCAATTCTCCAAATAAAAGTAAATAGGCAATTTCTTCAAATCCAAAATGTTGTTTGCCGTATTGACCTTTTATCAGTTCTTCTATTGCGTATCCTCTGTATCTTAAAATACCGTCAATCGGAATTTCTTTTCCGTTTTCGATTTTTTTTGAAGTTACTTCGGAAATATCCGTAAGACCGGTTAATACACCTCGACCCTGCAGGTCTCTCAGTCCTCTTTTTACATCATATTTCTGATAAAGTGAAATATCTATTGAATTATTTTTTTTGCATGTTTCAGCCCATTTTTTTAGTTTCTTATCAAAATCGTAAATTGAGATTTCATTGTCCATAATTTACCCTTTCTAAAGATTTACTTCTATTTTATTTTCTCTTAAGTATTCTTTTAATTCTTTTATATTTATTTCTCCGAAATGAAATACCGAAGCGGCAAGAGCAGATTCAACTTCTGTGTTTTGAAAAACTTCCAAAAAGTCTTCCTTTTTTCCCGCTCCGCCTGAAGCTATGACCGGAATTGATACTGCTTGTGAAACGAGTTTTGTAACTTTAATATCATATCCGTCTTTCTTTCCGTCATCGGTTATTGATGTCAATAAAATGCTTCCTGCTCCAAGGCTCTCAACTTTTTTTGACCATTCAACAACTTCAAGTCCTGTGCCTTTTTGACCTCCGTGTGTATATACTTCATAGAATTCGCCGTTGAACATAACATCTATTGCAGAGCATATTGCCTCTTTTCCGAATTTTTCCGAAGCTGTTTTTAATAGTTCCGGATTATTTATTGCCGCCGAATTGATGCCTACTCTTGTTGCACCGGCTTTTAAGATTCTACCGATTTGTTCTGTCGTTGAAATTCCGCCGCCTAAAGTTATGGGGATGTTTATTTTGTTTGCAACTTCACTGAGTTTTTCCAAGAGTTCATTTTCTCTTGTGTCAGTTGTTGCTGTAATATCAAGCATAACAATTTCATCGGCGCCCTCTTTTTCATATCGACAAGCATTTTCAACAATATCCCCCGCGTCTCTCAAATCGACAAATTCAATTCCCTTTGTAACACGGTTATTTTTTATATCTAAACATGGAATAATTTTTTTCATGGTTTATCTCCTCTTCTACGAGTTATTTTAATAGGTCATTATTTTATCACAGTAAAGTATAATTGACAAATACATACATAAAAAATTTACCCGTTTAAGACAACTTAAACGAGTAAATTATTAATTAAATATTATAGTTGATTTATTCTTCTGAAATGATCTTTGAATATTTTAAGGATTTTACCCGGAGCAACATATGGTAACATTCCGCCTACCATCTGTAAGTGATCAAAGGTCAAAACATCCATTATATGCCAAACGCCCGGTTTAACTTTTTCATTAAAGTTAACAACGTCATGATAATCAACTGCCGGTTCATTGGGAGGATTAAGCTGAGCAACGGTATTTATCATACCGTCATTCATAAGCCAACTTTCGTCTATTTTAACTTCGCCGGGACGATTTACTTGAAGCATTCCCATTATTCTTGCAAAAGGTCTGAAAGGAACAAGTGTTGATTTTAAAGGCACTTCTCTTTTTTTGTTTGTTATCATAGACTGCTTCGTTGTTGAGCAAGGAAAAGCAAAATAATAAACATCCTTACAGCAACTGCAAAAGTCGTTTAATTCCTTTGCCGCCTCAATTGTACAACCGTAAATTGAATTATCTTTGCCGAATCCAACTTCCACACATTTTTTAAGGTTTGGTTTAATCTTTTTAAATTGTTTGTTGTCATCTTGTTTGGTTAAACCGAATTGATCCATATGAAGGTCTTGAACTTTTTGCATAAAGGTTCCTGCGCCCAAATGAGCCGATGTTATCATGGCGGTCGCAAATATTCCCGGAACCTCCTTGAAAACTCTCAAAAGGCTTGTGCCACGGTTCGCTCCGGCAAGAGAAGTAAAGCTGTAAACGTATTTACCTTTACCACCTTTAAACAGAGGGCTTAAATCCTTTTCATCGGTAACTTTTCGCTCTTCTTCCGAGCCTTTATCAAGAAGAGAAATAAAGAGTCTTCCGACATTTACTCCATATGAATGACCGATAATATTTATTTTATTTTTTTCATCCCATTTTTCAATTAAGGGCTTATCATATTTTCTTCCGAATCTTTCGTGTCCATATTTTTCACTGTGAGCTTTTCCGTAATCAACTCTTGTTCCGGTTAATTGAGCATAAGTTTCACAAGCTCTGTCCCAAGCTGAAGAGTATCCGCCCGATGATGGGTTATGAGTTTCAAATCCCAAATAATTTAAATGAGCAAGAATGTTACAACTTACCATTCCCCAATAAGGTATTACACTGTTAATAAGTTCATCTTCTCCAAATCCTGTCGCACCATGCAACATTATGAACGGATAATTTGTTTTAAATTCCACTTTTTCCTCCTAAAATGTATTTTGCAAAGGATTTAACCTTTTTTATTTAATTTTATAATCCTATTTGAGCAATCATTCTACAGTAGTTAAAGTATAGATCTCTTAACGGTCCAAAACCTACCGGAGGCATAAACGAACCTACGACCTGTAAATGATCATAAAGCATAGGATCCATAACATGCCAGATACCGGGTTTAATTTTATCAATATCATTGTAATCAACAGACGGTTCGGTTTCCGGCGCAGTTGAAGCAGCCGTGTTTACGAGTCCGTCATTCGGCGCATATTTTTTATCGATATATTTTCCGTTTGAAGCTTTTAAGTCAATATGTGAGCCGATAGCTTTCGATATAGGCATCCATGCAAGAGACATCTTCATCATCGGAACATAATGTCCTTTTTTTGAAAATCTATTTGGTTTTGTACAGTTGGATGGGTATGAAAAATAATATATCTTTGGGTTGATGCTGAGTTTTTCATTCATCTCATGCATTCCCTGAACTGAAAGATCATAGAAAACCGTATCTTTGCTTTCACTTACTTTCAACGCCTTTTTCAAATCAATAGGAGCTTTTTTCATATTTCCTTTATCATCATGTGCCATGATACCAAATTGATCGGCATTCATATCCCACATTTTTTGAAGTAATCTTCCGGATTCAAGATTTGCAAG
Organism: uncultured Oscillospiraceae bacterium; assembly: GCA_902489335.1. Classification (GTDB taxonomy): domain Bacteria; phylum Bacillota; class Clostridia; order Oscillospirales; family Acutalibacteraceae; genus JAUNLX01. The sequence continues at coordinate 5,409 of CABTZO010000008.1, forward strand.
TCCGAAAGTTCCTTTTCTGAGCAAATCATAGAATTTTGGAACTGACTCACTGATTGTAAGTTCTCCTTGACAACCACAAAGAGAAGTAATGGAATAAATGTAATCTCCCTTTCCGCCGGCAAACAGCGGGCTGAGTTCCTCTTTAGGAGTACCTTTTCTCTCTTCTTCGCTTCCGTTTCTAAGTAAATTTTCAAACATTCTTATTGTAGGTGCACCAAAAGAATGACCTAAAAGGTTAATTTTATTTTCGCTGTCCCATTTTTCAAGCAAGGGTTTATCATAAGTTCTTCCATATCTTTCATGACCAAACTTTTCGCTGTGAACTTTGCCGAAATCAGTTCTTGTTCCGGTAAGCATAGCATAAAGTTGACAAGCTTTATCCCAAGCAGAACCTAAACCGCCCAAAGACGGATTTTTAATTTCAAAGCCGTAAAACTCTAAATATTTAATAAGGTCTCCGCTGAGCATTCCCCAATAAGGCATAAAGTATTCGTTTAAATAATCACCTTCACCGAATCCAAACATTCCATGAAGAAAGATAAACGGATAATTTGTTTTCTTTTTCATCGCATCCTCCAATAAACAATAATTGTGAATATTATGTTCTTTATTTAATAACGTTATTTTAACGCTTAATTAATTAATAATTAACAGAAAACAATTTATTCACATTGTTTAATTAAGCGAAAATTTTTTGTCCATTATTTCAACAAAAAAGGGCGAATAAATTCGCCCGTTTCATCTTATTTATTAAATAGCATAATCCATTTTAAATTTATCGTAAGCTTCGTGAAAATCTTCGTTGTCACTGTGTTTGATTTTATATAAGGATTCGTGTGTATCATAATTATCCGAATTAATCTGAATAACGGCAATCGCAATATTTGAACAATGATCCGCTATTCGCTCAAAATTATTGAGTATATCCAAGAATATGAAACCAAGTTCAATTGTGCAGACACCGTCACGAAGTCTTTTTACATGCCTTGTTTTTATTGTAGAGATGAGACCGTCAATAACCTGCTCCAAGGGCTCGACCTGTCTTGACAATGCAACATCGTCATTAATGAATGAATTTACCGCCATATCAACAATTTTTTCAATAGCATCTTTGGCAACATCTAATTCTCTCTGTGCGGCTTTCGAAAAAACTATGTTTTTGTTTTTCATTTCCACAGCATTTTTAGTAAGATTTAAAGCATGGTCACTCATTCGCTCAAAATTTCCTATCGCATGTAACATTATGCTGCATAGGTGACTGTCCGCTTCGGCAAGTTCCTGTTTTGTTATCTGTACCAAAAAGCTTCCTATTTCGTCTTCATATTCGTCAACTCTGTCTTCTGTTTTGGTAACTATATCTATCTGTTCTTCACTATAGTTTCCAAAAAGATCTATAGCATCGGTTATATTTTCCTTAACCAAAAGGGCCATGTTATCATTTGTTTTTTTACATTGACTTACAGCAAGTGAAGGATATGCAAGCCATTTATTGTCAAGTAAGACAAAATCTTTATCTGCTTTTTTAAATTCGGGAGAATCTTCTTTTATTGTAAGTTTTGCAAGTTTTTGTAAAAGGTTGGTAAACGGTAAAAATACAATTGTTGCAAAAATATTAAAAATACTGTGCATCAATGCTATATGGTAAGAATGAACCTGCATGTGATAAAAAGGAAATTTAAAGATCCGATTTAGAGAATAGAAAAGAAGCATAAACAGAACGCTGCCAAAGATATTGAAATATAGATGAACCACGGCAACACGCTTAGCATTCTTGCTCGTTCCTATACTCGACAAAAGTGCCGTAACACAAGTTCCTATATTCTGTCCAAGAATGATTGCCATTGCCGAAGAAAAAGGCAGTGGCACGGAAATTGACAGGGCCTGCAAAATGCCGACAGAGGCACTTGAGCTTTGAATTATTCCGGTTACAAGCGCACCGGCTAAAATACCGAATACCGGATTTTGAAAATAAGTCAATATTTTAATGAACTTTGCACTCTCAGCGAGAGGAGACATTGCGGTTGTCATTGTTGCCATTCCAAACATTAAAATAGCAAAGCCCATAAAAATGGATCCGATATTTTTCCTTTTGATATTCTTTGAAAAAAGGACAAGAATTACTCCGATAGCCGCAAGAATGGGAGTAAAATGTTCCGGCTTTAGCATCTGAACAAAGAGACTATCACCCTTTATGCCGCCCAAAGACAAAATCCAGCTCGTAACGGTTGTTCCGATATTGGCACCCATTATTACAGATATAGCTTGTGACAGATTCATTATGCCGGCGTTTACAAAACCGACCATCATGACGGTTGTTGCGGAAGATGACTGAATAACAGCTGTAACCATGGCACCCAACAAGACACCCTTTATTCGGTTATCCGTCAGCTTTTTCAACACACTCTTGAGTTTATCACTTGATCCGTGTTCAAGCATTTCACCCATATAGTGCATACCGAAAAGGAAAAGACCCAATCCGCCTATAAATTCCAAATAATTCAAAAATCTCATTTTATCGACTCCCGATGAGGATAGCGTAAAAAGCGGCACGAGCAAACTTAATTTCCTCAGTGCCAACTTTTTTAATTATTATAATATATAGATATTATCTCTATTTTTAATATCTTTCATTACATTTTTCGTATCAAAAATTGCATCGGCATGTTTTGCCACAAATTCATAGTCAACATTGGTATGAGCTGTTGTAATTACAACAAGATCTGAATTTACAATTAGTTCTTCCGTCAATTCTTTTTCACCTGTCATTTGAAGACCTTTGTCATTAAAAGACTCAACGAAAGGATCATAATACTTGATGTCTGCACCTACTTTCATCAGTTCTTCAACAACTGAAATTGCCGGACTTTCACGGTAATCATCAATATCATTTTTATATGCGACACCCAAGACCAAAATTTTCGCTCCGTTTATTGCTTTTTTCCTTGAATTGAGAATATGCATTGCTCTGTCAACACAGTATGCAGGTTGACTGTCATTTATAACCATTGAATTTTCAATCAAAGTTGTATGGAAACCGTATTCTCTTGCTTTCCATGACAAATAATACGGATCAAGCGGAATGCAATGACCGCCGAGTCCGGGTCCCGGATAAAACGGTTGGAAGCCATAGGGTTTTGTCTTTGCAGCTTCAATTACTTCCCATACGGAAATTTCCATTTTATGACAGAGACGCGCAATTTCATTTATGAGTCCGATATTTATATTTCTATAAGTGTTTTCAAGAATTTTTTCCATTTCGGCAATTGCCGGAGAAGAAGCCTTAAAAACAGGTGCTTCGAGAACAGCTTCATACATTGCGGCTGCTACTTCAGTACATTCTGGAGTACAACCTCCGACTACCTTTGGAGTATTTTTTGTTTTATAAATAAGGTTACCCGGATCTACTCTTTCAGGTGAAAATGCAAGATAAAAATCTTTTCCGCACTTTAGTCCGCTTCCCTCTTCCAAAATAGGCTTTAAAAGTTCCTCCGTTGTTCCGGGATACGTTGTAGATTCTAAAACAATTAGCATATCTTTGTGCATATACGGAGCAATGCTTTCAGCCGAAGATTTAACATAAGAAATATCCGGCTGTTGATGTAAGTCAAGCGGAGTAGGAACTGCAATCGCAACACAATCACAACTTGCAACCTCTTCAAAGTTCGTAGTTGCTTTAAATTTTCCGGAATCAACGATTTCTTTTAGATCTTCGTTCACAACATCGCCTATATAATTGATTCCGTCATTTACCATTTGGACTTTCTTGTCCTGAACGTCAAATCCTAAAACATGAAATCCTGCCTTTGCTTTTTCCACAGCAAGCGGAAGACCTACGTAGCCTAATCCGCAAACACCGAGTGTTGCTGTTTTGTCCTTGATTTTTTCAATCAATTTACTCATATTTTCTCCTTTATTTAAGTAAAATATTTGTTACCTTATCAATAGCATCCTCTTTTAAATAAGGATGCATGGGAAGACTTAAAACATGCTTGGTTGCATATATGGTTTTTTGATATCTGTCATCCGTAAGATTAAATTCAGAAAAGGCAGCTTGACTGTGCATTCCTCTCGGATAATAAATCATTGATGGAATATCGTTTTCTTTTAATGTTTTCTGCATTTCATTTCTTTTTTCTTCATCATCAAAAAGAATTGTATATTGTGCCCAACTTGAAAGATAACCGTCCGGAACCGTGGGTGTTTTATATTTATCTTTTAATCTTTCGGTATACATTTTTGCGACCTTATTGACACTTTCAAGTTCATAGTCAACAAAGGCTTTAAATTTTGGCAGTAAAATTGCGGCTTGTATGGTATCAAGTCTCGAATTCATCCCTATTTCACGGTTGTCATATTTATCTGTCGGAGATTTTCCCAAAGCTCTGAGAGATCTCAGTCTTTCATCAATTTCATCATCATCCGTAAAAATAGCACCACCGTCACCGTAACAGCCGAGCGGTTTTGCAGGGAAGAAAGATGTTGCCGATATATCTCCGAAAGAGCAGGCTTTTTTCCCTCTGATTTCTCCTCCGAAACCTTGAGCGGCATCCTCCAAAACAATCATATTATATTTTTTTGCTATCTTAAGGATTTCATCAAAATTCGCCGGCAAGCCAAACAAATCAACAGGTATCACAGCTTTAGGAATCAATTTGCCTTCGTCTAAAACCCTCTTGATTTCGTTTTCCAAAGCTTCAGGGCAGATATTAAAGGTATCAAGATCGATGTCTACAAAAATCGGAGTTGCACCCACACTGCTTGCACAAGAAGCCGAAGCAAAATAAGTAAAATCCGATGTAAAAACTGCATCTCCTTCTTTTATATCCAACGCCATAAGCGAAAGGGTAAGTGCCTCTGTTCCGTTAGCAACGCCTATACAGTGTTTACGACCGACATAAGAAGAAAGTTTTTCTTCTAACTGTGTAACCTGTTTACCCAAAATAAAAGAGTTGCTTTCAATAACTTCTTTAATTCCTGAATCAATCTGGTCCTTAAGGACCTCATATTGAGCGCCTAAATCTCTAAATTTCATTTTATCTCCTCAAGTCCGTTTTCAGTCTTTTTATATTTTCTGCCACAGTTTTGACAAGTAAAATCATCTTTTAAAAGCGTTCCGCATTCACAGGCCCAGCCGGATATTTTTGCGGGAACACCGAGCATGAGTGCATGATTCGGAACATTCTTTGTGACAACGGCACCGGCTCCGATAAGCGCCCACTTGCCGACTGTATGCCCGCAAACAATCGTCGCATTCGCACCTATACTCGCACCGGTCTTTATTAAAGTTTTTTTATAATTTGAAGATCCTTTCGGATATTTTGCTCTCGGAGTCAAATCATTTGTAAAAACGGACGATGGTCCACAGAAAACAAAATCTTCAAGTTCAACGCCCTCATAGAGGGATACATTATTCTGCAATTTACAACCGTTACCGATTTTAACGTTATTTGAAACATTGACATTTTGACCGAGAGAACAATTGTCTCCGATTACCGCGCCGCTTTGAATATGAGAAAAATGCCAAACCTTTGTATTTTCACCGATTTGCACATTGTCGTCGACAAAGCTGCTTTCATGAACAAAAAAGTTTTTCATATTTCTCCTTATTTATCAAATCTTCCGGTAAAATCGACAGATGATACATTTTTAAGCGGAAGTTTTACAGGTTTTCCCGTAGCTGCAGACTCGTATATTGCAAGAACTGTTTCAACCGCGTTTCTGCCCTCAATGGCATTGATGTAAACGGGGCGATCATTTTCTATTGCATCTATTACATCGGCATATAGGCTTATATGACCATTGCCATATACATTTGATGTCTGTTCTTCAAGTCCTTTGTTTTTTTCATCTTCTTTTGTTTCATCGGCAAAATTCCAAACATCTATATTGTTCGTAGATTTTCCGCCAATTTTAACTGTTCCCGTTTGTCCGAAAATATAGAGCGTTTCCTCCAAATTTTGCGGATAAACATTGACGGTTCCCTCAACAGTGCCGACAGCTCCGTTTGAAAATTTGATAATTGCGGTTCCCAAGTCTTCACATTCTATATAATCATGAAATTGTCTTTTTGTAACAGCATATATTGAATCAATATGTTCTCCCATCATCCATCTGAGCAAATCTATGCCATGAATACATTGATTGAAAAGACAACCGCCGTCGGACGCCCATTTTCCGCGCCAAAGAGCTTGATCATAATATTGTTTTCCTCTGTTCCAGCGAACATTTATTGAACCGTGAGAAATTTTACCGAATCTTCCCGTTTCAAGAGCCTTTCTTGTTTTTTGAACAGCCACATTGAAACGATTTTGATGACAAACCGAAACTTTAACATTATTTTTTTCGGCAGCCTCAACAATAGCATCTGCGTCTTTCATAGACATTGCCATCGGTTTTTCAATGATTACATTTAAACCTTTATTTATACAAAAAAGTGCAATTTCTGCATGAACGCCACTATCTGTCGCAATAGCAACAAGTTCCAAATCAGGGTTTTCTTCAATCATTGTCTTATAATCTGTATATCTTTTTGTTTCTTTATCAAACCCGGTCTTTTCAAAAAGAATGTCTATGTGTTCGGGAACGATGTCACATACTGCTTGCAGATAAAGATTATTTGCGACAACCGCCTTAATATGATTTATAGCAATTCTTCCGCAACCAATAAGTCCAAATCTCATAAAAATACTCCTTTAATTATTCATTTTACTATTTTTATGTGTTGGTTGCCATTATCAAATTTAACTAATTATCTGATAACGGCAACTACTGTTTTAATCATTATTTTAAAGTCTCTGAAAAATGTAAAATCTTTAATATCATTTAAATTATATTTCATTTTTTTCGGCATAATTTTTTCTATGTATATTTTTTCAGAATTTTCTGAATCCTTTAATAAATCATCTTCGTCCTTATATTCTATACTCGCGTTTGAAGTTACACCGGCAGGTAAAAGTAAGGTTGCAAGCATTTCATCGGAATAATGCTTTACATATTTTGGTACTTCCGGTCTTGTTCCGACAAAACTCATATCTCCGAGTAAAATATCTATCAACTGTCCGGTTTCATCAAGTCGAATTTTTCTTATCAGTTTTCCGACTTTGGTAACTCTGTCATCTTCATTCAAAGTTATCAGGTTTCCTTTTTTATCAGCGTTATCTATCATCGTTCTGAATTTATGAATTCTAAACTCTTTTCCGTAAGAAGTAATCCTTGTCTGTCTGTAAAAAACAGGGCCCTTGGAATCAATCTTTATGGCAATAGCCAAAATCAAATACACAGGCGATATAATGATCAGCATTAAAAAAGAAACGATAATGTCAAAAAGTCTTTTAAAAAATAAAGAGAATCTTTTCTTATTTAAAATATCATAATATTCTTTTACCGAATCATTTTTCATAAAATCCGGAATGTCTTCCCATTTTCTCAACATAAGTTTTCTATGATTTCCTTAAAATTAGAAATTATATAATCGACATCATCATCTGTAAGCTTTGTATATAACGGCAAGGTTATAGAATTTTTATATCTGTTGAAAGCGTTGGGATAATCACTGATGTTGAAACCCAACTCTCTGTAAGCCGTATGCATCGGCAGTGGTTTATAGTGAACATTGGTCGCTATACCGCGTTTTGCCATTTCTTCAATTATTTCATTTCTTGTTTTTTCTTCTATATCGGGGATTCTTATTATATAAAGATGACCCGAAGAAGAATATTCGTCGGTATAATGTTTAAGCGACAAAAGTCCCATAGGCAAAAATGCTTCATCATATTTTTTTATTATATTTTTTCTTTTCTCAAGCATTTTTTGATATCTTTGCATTTGCGCAAGACCTATTGCGGCAGAAATGTCAGTCATATTGCATTTATAATAAGTCCCGACAACATCATATTCCCAAGCGCCCGCCTTTGTCTTTGCGAGAGCATCTTTGTTTTGACCGTGAAGACTGAAGAGTTGAAGTTTTTTGTAAATATCATCGTTGTCAATTCCCGGAATTGTTTTCCAGGTTAATGCTCCGCCTTCCGATGTTGTGAAATTCTTTACGGCATGGAAACTGAAATTTGAAAAATCTGCAATTGATCCGACTTTTTCACCCTTATATGTAGCACCAAAAGCATGTGCCGCATCTGTCACAATCGCAATTCTGCCAATTGCTTTTTGAATTTCGTTTGACGGTTGGAATAAATCTTTTTTTGAATTTACGATTTCAAATAATTTTTCATAATCACAGGGAATCCCCGCCAAATCAATCGGAATAATCGCCTTTGTTTTGTCCGTTATCGCCTTTTCAACAGCCGAATAATCTATTTCAAGTTTTCCGTCTTTATCAAGACAATCGACCAAAATCATTTTTGCTCCGACATGAGCTATAACCGAAGCTGTTGCCGTATATGTGTATGCGCAGGTTATTATTTCATCACCTGAGCCGATTCCCAGCAAACGTAAAGAAAGCTCTGCACAGGCTGTCTGCGAATTAAGACAAACACAGCCGTCAGCGCCGGTAAATTTAATTATTTCTTTTTCTAATTTTTTTGTTTTCGGTCCGGTTGTAATCCAACCGGATTTCAAAGCATCTACAACACTTTCAATCTCCAAATCGGTAATATCGGGTGGAGAAAAAGGAATGTTCTTAATTTTCATATAAGCCTCTCTAAATATCTTTTCTCACATACTTACTGTTATGATTAAATCCGGGAACAAGTTTTTCAAGATTTGAAATTATATCATCCGAATTAAGCTTGTCAATGTTTTCTTTTGACTCTTGTATGATTTCCATATAAGAGTCGGCATCAATCTCTTTTCTTCTCGCTACAAACATTTTTTCTATTTTTTCAATTTCTTCATCTTTATTGTGTGAAAAAAGCTCTTCCGTCATCTTTTCACCCTCACGAAGACCTGTTATTTTTATTTCAACTTTCTTACCTGTGGATTTGTAATATATATCAACCATTTTTTGAGCCATATTATATATATTAACAGGTGTTCCCATATCTAAAACAAATAAATCTCCACGACCTATATATGACATAGATTTTAAAACAAGTGAAACGGCTTCGGGAATAAGCATAAAATATCTTTCTATATTTTTGCTCGTAACAGTTACAGGCCCGCCCTCTTCAATTTGACGTTTGAAAATCGGAATAACCGAGCCTGCAGAACCAAGAACATTTCCAAAACGTACGCAAAGAAAATGTGTATCACTGTTTTGATTGTAGCATTGAACTATTCTTTCACATACAGCCTTTGTAGCGCCCATTATATTTGTTGGATTAACGGCTTTGTCTGTTGAAATCATTAGGAATCTTTCAACATTATATTTATCTGAAAGATCTGCAAGATTCATCGTTCCAAAAACATTATTTTTATATGCTTCTTTAATATTGTGTTCCATAAGAGGAACATGTTTATGAGCCGCAGCATGAAAGACGACATCTATTTTATAATAATCAAAAACATCTTCGAGACAATTTCTATCGGCTATTGAACCGATTATTGTTCTCAAATCTAAATTTGGATATTTAGATTTGAGTTCAAGTTGAACATCATAGACCGTATTCTCACAAATATCAAAGAGAACAAGCGCTTTAACATTTGCATTAGCACTTATTTGACGACAAATTTCGGACCCTATAGAACCTCCGGCACCCGTTACCAAAATAACTTTATCTCTAAAAGATTCAAAAATTTCACTTAAATCGGGATTTATTACTTGACGACCTAAAAGATCTTCATAATTTATTTCCCTGAGTTGATAAAAAAGATTTCCTTCATCGAATACAACTACGCCGGGTAAAATTTTAACTTTTGCGGCAGTTTGGTTGCAAATTTCAATAATTCGATTTTTGGCTTCCGTTGTTGCAGATGGAATTGCTATATATATTTCATCTATGCCTTCTCGCATAACGAAATCCGGGACTTCATCTACTGTTCCGGCAATTTTCACTCCGGAAAGATATCTGTTTTTCTTTGTCTCATCATCATCAAAAACAGCAACAACTCTTTTATCTATATTTTGATTTTTATTTTTTATTTCTTCTATTAAAATCTTACCGGCATTTCCGCCACCGATAACAATAATTTTCTTAATTCGCAAATATCCGGCGGAATCATGACCTTTTCTCCTACTCGCATGAAAGAGAAGGAAAAATAAAAATCTTGAAATTAAAATAAGTAGGAATGAAAAGAGTAAATACTTTACAGACCATACAAAAAGCTCGGATTTTCTAAGGCTTATTAAAATTAAAGAGGAAACAAAGAATATGCTTAGCTTACTGATTATAAGCGCTATCGTAAGGTTGATATAGTCTTCGCCGGAAATAACTCTCCAAACTCTCTGATAAATTTTAAAAACATTGAAAATTATAAACATAAACAGAAAATCGCAAACTATAAAGACTAAGATTTTCCATAAATTTTCTGAAAAGAATTCGAAAGAAAAGCGCATGTCAAGTATTGCGGAAAGAAACGCAGACAAAACAAGTGCAAAGAAATCACTGATTAAAAATCTTGATTTTATTGATTTGAGTTTTTCAAAAAAATGTTTGCCTTTCGGCATATAAACACTCCTTTTATTGTGACTTTTTTGACAAAATTTATCGTCAAATTATAACATATAGATTGACTCAATGCAATTTATACGCATGTGAAAAAAGCTTAACATATTGTTTGATTATAATAAATATTTATTAAGCATAACACGGTTTTCAAAGATTAAATATAAAATTAAAATATATAAAACATGCCAAAAGACGTCGAACATCTTTTGGCATTAATTGTTTTTACTTGTATATAGTCAAGCTATCCGATTCAACCGTCGGAATGTCGGGCGCGAAAAACAAATAATCAGTCATTTCAAAATCGTTTTCATCAACCATTATAAAGGCATTCATACCTTTTTTGGAAATAGGATTTTCCGGAGCAACTCCAAGCAACAAGAAAATATTTTCAACTAAAACTTCTTTTTTAGTTTCACTTTCATCAGTCACACTGATTTTTCTTGGAGAATTCAACTTCAAAAAACAAAACTTAAATTCAAAATTAGGATCAACTTTTTTCATATCTTCAAAATTTTCAAAATAAGCTTCAACACCCTTTGAATCGGGGTATTTTTTTAATATCTCTTCTTTCGTGTACATCTCCAATTTTCCATCCAAGATAATTTTATTCTCTTTTTTACCCTCTTTTTTCCGCTTCTCCACAATATTACTAAAATCCATTTTAGGCTCTGTAAGCTTACCTGAATAACGATTTTTTTTGCTTGATAATCTGTTAATAGGCTCTCGATTTTTTATATCAAAAAATTCAAAATCTTTTGAATTAAGATCTTCGCCAATTAGTCCGTCAAACACCAAGTCTTTTACAAATTTTCCGTTTTCAAAAGTAAGCATGACGCACTCACCTTTGCCATTCACTGGACCAAAATAATAATAAAAAAGACCGTTACCGATTGTTGTTAAACCAAATCCATCCGGCGTATTAGGCTTGTAAAAAGATTCTGACACTACCACTTCATTATTCGATGGATTAATGGCAAAAACCATAACCGGATTATTTTGAAAAATCATATGATCATGATTGACTTGTGCCTCTACTATCATTACAGGAATATTGCTATTGTATATGTTTAATAGTGCATATTCATATTGACCGGTTAATGTCAAATCATAATCTTTCCAGTCATCATCTTTTTGATGCTTTATATCGTCCGGTATGAATTTATAATTGCTAATATTATCAAGGACTTCATTATATTTTTTTATAGCCACCAAATATGGATCCTCTGCTTTTTTCCTGCATGAAGTAAAACTAAAAATAAGACTTAAAATCAATATTAAAACTGATAACTTAATGGTTTTCTTTGATAAATTTTTCATAATTCACCTCATTCTAAATTTTAACAATAAAAGTCATTTAACATAAAATATTTTTACGGGTTTAACGTATAAAAAAGATTTTCAACAATAGTATTTTATTTATGACTAATCTTATATTTAATTTTATCATTTATAATTATTAAATGCAGCTTATCTTTAATAAAAAAGTTCCGAATATCGAAGTGAAATTCAAAATTCGGAACTTTTGTTTTATAAAATTTTCTTGATGTCAGCTTCGATTTTTTCAGGCTTTGTTGACGGTGCATATCTTTTTATTATATTTCCGTCTCTGTCTACAAGAAATTTTGTGAAATTCCATTTTATTTCACTACCGAGAATTCCGCCTTGATTTTCCGTTAAATATTTATAGAGCGGAGCCTGATTTTTCCCTTTAACTTCTATTTTTGAGAACTGACGAAAAGTTGTATCATAGGTAAGTTGACAAAAACTTTTGATTTCGCTGTCGCTTCCGGGCGCTTGAGACGCAAACTGATTGCACGGAAAATCTAAAATTTCAAATCCATCATTTTGATATTTTCTGTAAAGAGCTTCCAATCCTTCATATTGCGGAGTAAAACCACAGCCGGTCGCAGTATTGACAATCAATAAAACCTTGTTTTTATATTCATTGAAATCAACCATTTGACCGTCGGCATCTTTCATTTGAAAATCATATATTGACATTTTTTCCTTCTTTCATTTATTAATTAATATTTTTTATATTATATCATTATGTTTGATTACTATCAAAAGGCTTATCGTTAACAAATATAAATATTATAAAACTTAAAACACTATCTATTTATATAATAATCATCTCCTAAATGCTAAATGTCTTCTGTTTGTTTTCATTAAAAGGTTGAATCGATGTTAAAATCTTAGGCAGTTTCAGGTCAAACATTTGGCTTGCAAAACTTATTTTTTCTTTTCCGTATCTTTTTCTTATATCATAAATTGCTCTGTCGACTTTTTCCTTTTTTAATTGCGTTTCGTAGTCATCAAAAAAATTTAACTGCTCATCTTCACTTTTATTTGATAAATTTATTGCCCTTAAGGTTATAGATCTTAAAGGCAGATTAAAATTGTGCTTGTTTCTAAAAATTTCCATCGCTTCATCTGTTAAGGTCAAAGAATTTTGAGTTTGATTTTCAAGCAAAGCTTGATATTGTTTTGTGTTCAACTCGTTGTCCCTTATTGTTATTTGAACTCCTTTTGCCCAAAACCCAAATTCCCGAAGTTTTTTAGATACTAAAAAAGATAATTCTCGAAAAACTCTTCGGATTTCATCAAGATTTATTAAATCTTCTCTGCAGGTTATCCCTCTTCCGATTGATTTGATTTCCGGTTGGAAATTATTGTCTTTTACGGGACTGAAATCTCTTCCGTTAGAACATTGCCAAAGATATACACCGTTTTTCCCAAGCAAGTTTTTTATTCTTTGAACATCTGAATTAGCAAGGTCTCCCAAAGTTAAAATTCCACAACCAATCAATTTTTTCTTTGTCGCTCTTCCAATGCCTATCATTTCATCAACTTTAAGCGACCACACAATTTTTTTGAACTCGCTTTGTGGAATATTTGTAACGGCATCCGGTTTTTTCAGATCGCTGCCGAGCTTCGCAAAAACTTTATTGAAACTAACACCGACCGAAATTGTTATTCCAAGTTCGGATTTTATTCTTTTCCGCAATATTTCGGCAATTTCTTGTCCGTTCCCAAAAAGATTTTTTGAATTTGTTACATCAAGCCAACATTCATCTATTCCAAAAGGTTCAACTTGATTTGTATATTCAAGATAAATCTCTCTCGCCATTCTCGAATGTTTTAAATATTCTTCAAAATTAGGCGGAACAATTATGAGATTTCGGCATTTGTTTTTTGCCTGCCAAATTGCCTCCCCCGTTTTCACTCCAAAAGCTTTTGCTTCCTGCGACTTAGCCAAAACAATTCCGTGACGATCCTCTACACTGCCGCAAACGGCAATCGGACAACCTTTTAATTTTGGATTCAGCTTTGCCTCAATTGAGGCATAACAATTATTCATATCTGCATGTAAAATTGTTCTCTCCATAATATACTCTCTTTAATATTGACAATTTGAGACTTTCAAACTAAAATAAAGACATTAAAAGTCTATTTAAATGAAATTATAGGTCATTTAGTGTCTTAAGTCAATAAAAAGGTCATTAAAAGTCTAAAGGAGTAAAAATGAATTTTGCAGAAAAACTTAAAACTTTGAGAAAAGAAAAAAATATAACTCAAGAAGAGCTCGCAAAAAAATCAGGTATATCTCTAAAAACAATTTCGCGTTATGAAATGGGGCAAACTCTTCCAAGATCAAAAAAATTCTTCGATAAGCTTTCAAAAGCTCTCGGTGTTACTTATGATGAACTCGTATCTCCGGAGGATGACTTCATTCTAAATGCAACAAGAGATTTTGGATCAAAGGGAACGGCCGATGCAAAAGAACTTGTCAGTGGAATGATCGGACTTATGGCAGGCGGAGAAATACCAAAAGAAGATAAAAAAGCTATTTTAGATGCTATTTCTGAAGCATATTATCTTTCCAAAGATGAAAATAAAAAATATACTCCGAAAAAATACAGAGAGAACAAAGAAAAATGAAACTTTCTTATGATCAAATATATCAAGATGCTAAGAGCATAATAAGAAAATATGGAACCGACAATCCAAGAGAGATTCTACAATCAAGAGGGGTAAAATTAATTGCCTTTACAGAAAACACAAAGCTTTTAGGCATGTATAAAATCATAAAGCGCAATCGTTTTGTTTTCTTCAACCCCTTTATAAATGAAAATCTCTTAAAATCAGTCTTATCTCACGAGTTGGGGCACGATCTTTATCACCGAAATCAAGCTAAAACCGGCGAAATTATCGAATATGAGCTTTTCAACATTAAAGATTCAATGGAAACACAGGCAAATATATTTGCCAGCCACCTTTTGATAGACGATGATGAAATAAAAAAAGAACTTATAAAAGGCAGATCCTATGACGAACTTGCCATGATTTTCAAAGTCAATGTAAACCTGATTATTTTCAAGTTAAATGAACTGTACAGAATGGGAAAACTCGAAAAATTTCCTGATCAACCGAATCAAAATTTCTTTTCTAAAATCGACGGGAGAAACCCGGATAATTTTGAAATATAAAAATGCAACTGATTTAATCAGCTGCATTTTGTTTTAAATATTAAAATTTATTGTAATTTAATTTTTACTTGATCTAATCCAAATAAGCCTTCATAGATAAGAGTTAAGTCTTTATCACCTTTGGGAGCTTGAAATCCTACTGTGCCTTCAACATTGACATCCCAAACGAATTGATTGAAAGCTGTTTCAACTGTCACAATACCCACAATATGAATTATTACATATTCTGCGTCTTTATCGGCAAACAAAGGTTCTATTGTTTCTTTTTTTCGAACATCACCTATGAAAATTTCGGCACCCAAAGCCTTGACCATACTGCTGTCTTCAGACGGAATAGCCAAAACTTTTATTTTTGCATTCTCGTTTGCAAGTTTTTTACAACACTGTAACCGACATAACCGCAATCTCCGGTTATAACATAAACTTTTTTAATTATGTTTCTCCTTAAAGTTCTTAGTAATTGTATTATATAGACGACAAATGAATCTCGTTTAAATGGTTTATAGATACCGATTTATTCTCTATTAATAATCGGTCGATTTAATTTCTCAACTGATAAAAATTATGATATTTTTATATCTTCTTAATATTTTTTAAATTGTCAATGTAAACCTCGACATATCCACAATTTGGACAAAGGGCACATGAAAGTTCTCCGAAACTTTTGCCAAAAATCCCGCCATTTGTAACTCGAAGACCATAGAAATTAAGTCCGGGCGTAACTTCTAAATCTTCAATCATTTCTGTTCCACAACGCAAACAATTTCTCATAATATCATTCCTTTTCACGATTATTATTTTCAATATAAAATTAAATAATTATTTCAGCTTTGCTACCGCCGCTCTTTTCTTTTGTCACAACAATTTTCTTATCAATTCTGGTTTTCAATGATTCAACATGAGAGATTATTCCGACAAGACGGTTACCGTCAGCAAGACCGTAAAGAGCGGATATCGCTTGGTCAAGGGAATCAGGATCAAGGGAGGCAAAACCCTCATCAACAAACATTGTATCAAGCTTAACACCTCCGGAAGAAGCTTGTATTTCTTCAGAAAGTCCCAAAGCAAGCGAAAGTGCAGCCTGGAATGATTCTCCGCCGGAGAGAGTTTTTACGCTTCTCACTTGGCCGATATAGTGGTCGTTCACATCAAGATCCAGTCCACTTTGACTTCTATTGTTTTCCGCCACTTCTCTGCGTATGAGTTCATATTGGTTATCTGACATAGTCAAAAGGCGTCTGTTGGCACGTTTAATAATGCGGTCAAAATACGTCATTTGTATATATGTTTCAAGCTTTATCTTTTCTTTGCTTGATATTTTTCCATTTGCCGTATCCGATAAAGCTCTCATCCAAGTGTAATGTTTTTCGAGTTCTTCAAGATTTCCCTTTTTATCAAGAATATTTTGAAGTGCTTTTTTATTTGTTTCTGCTCGTAAATAAAGACTACTTAATTGATTTTCATATTCTTTCTTTTTTTCTTCTAACTCCGTCTTTTTATTCAATTCGTCTTTCTTATCAAGTTTAGAATCGGAAGAAAGCTGTTTTTTAAGTTCTTCAACTCTTGATTTGTATCCGGATAATTTTTTATCTGATTCTTGAAATTTATTTTGTGCATCATCATAATCTTCCCGCAGTTTTTTTATTTGAGTTTCTATAGAACGAACTTTTTCTTCGGCCAAAGCCTTGTTTTCATATCTAAGTGTCTTTTTAAGATTGGTAATTTGATTGTTTATTCCTTTGAGATCCGAACTTAGAGACGCTAAATTTGTTTTTAGATTAGAAATCTCGTTTTCAGTTTTCTTTAACTCTTCTTCATTTTTCGGAATTATCTCTTCAAGCTCATTTTTACGCTCTATTTTTATGTTTTCAATCGCAATATCATCTTTAAGTTTATTTATTTCAGACAAAACATCTTTTTGCTCTTTTGGAAGAACATCTTCGACTTTTTCAAGAGAAATGCCGGGCCAAATGGATTCTATAAGCTTTCCAAGTTCGTCTTCTTTCGATTGAAGCTTAGTCTTACACGTGTTGCAATCTCCGCTTTTTTCTTCAGCTTCTTTGCGTGCCTGTTCTGCGTCCGTCTTTGCTTGCTTAAGCTCTGATTCGGTTGGTGCGCTTTCTGACTTTTCAGCTAAATGGGGATGATGAGTCGAACCGCAAACCGGACAAGGTTTTCCGACTGACAAGGTTTCGGCAATTATTCCGGCCTGTTCATTCAAGAAAGCCCGATTCTTTTCATCATATTTTTTATTTAATTCTGTTGATTTTTCTGATGCATTTTTATATTTTTCCTGAAGATTTATAAGTTTATCACTTAAATTATGCAATTCAGCAAATGAATCAGAAATATCTTTAAGTTTGTTTTGTTTATCATTAGCTTTCTCAAGTTTATTTTCAAGATCCTTCTTGTATTCACCCGCGGTCTTTAGTGAGTCCATCTCCTTTTTTAGTTTAGCCAATTCGTTAGACTTCTGTTCGCAAGTCAAGTTAGCATTTTTCATTTTCTTTTCATTATCGGAAATTTCTGATTTTTGTTTTTCACTCTCTTTTTCATGTTTTGCAAGATCATCATATTGGGAAAATTCAGCTTCAATTTTTGATTTAGTCTTCACCAAATTGTCTCTTTTAGGTATCTTATTTTTTTCTTCTTGGAAATTAGTTTCCAATGTTTTAAAAATATTTCGCTCATCATCTAAATTTTTCTGAGCTTCTTCAAGCGCTTTCTTTAAACGTTCTTGATTCTCAATATTAGCAAGATTTTCGGTAACAGTTTTAAGCTGAATGTAATTCTTATCAATTAATTTTCGTAAATCGCTTAGGCTTTTATTGTCATCGCTAATAAGTTTTTCAATTACTTCAATAATCTGTTCTATTGGCAGCTTCCCATCTTTGGCCTTTTCCATATCAGAACTTAATGGATTACTGCTGTCGTATAATACACATTCAATATGTTGATTTATGTTGTTTTTAATTGTCTCACACTTGTTTTTGAGTTCTGAGGTCTTTTGGCTTAATTTTTCTTGTAAGGTTTCGTATAGTCCGGTTTTGAATATATGTCTAAATATATTGATGCGCTCTTCGGTTGTCGCATCCAAAAGTTTCCTAAATTCACCCTGAGCAATCATGGAAATACGCATAAATTGGTTGCGATTTATTCCCAATATTTCTTCAATTGCTTTTGTAACATCACTGCTTTTTGTGATTACACGTCTATCAGGGTAAATTAGTGTTGCTTCGGGCGGTTGCTTTGTGAGACCTTCTCCGCGAGTCTTTGGGCGCTCATATTCAGGGTTTCGTTTAACAGTATATTCTTTTCCACCATAAGAAAACACCAGCTCCACTTCCGTTGGAGTCTCAGGCTTTGCATTTTTAGAACGTAACATTGACACTTCACGAATATCACCACTTGGTTCTCCATATAGAGCATAAGTAATAGCATCAAAAATTGTTGTTTTTCCGGCACCTGTATCACCGGTGATAAGATATAATCCGCTTTCTCCAAGCTTATCCAAATCAAGAACGGTTTTTTGGGAATATGAGCTAAACGCTGACAAAGTTAATTTAATCGGTCTCATTGTTCGTCCTCCCATATTTTATTTATTAAATCAATCATGAATTTTTCTTGTTCATCAGACATAGATTTGTTATTCTGCAAAAAGAAAAAATCGGAAAATAGTTCCATCTGTGATTTAGATTCAACAGAATCGGTAACGCTGATTGTCGAATTGTTCTTTGTGCGCTGGTTATCGTAATCAAGCTTCATAAGATGATGGTAAACAGTTCGCAATTTTCCGATGGCATCAGGAACATCCTCTTCATCTGTAAGTGTAATGTGTGTGTAATCTTCCTGCCACGAAGTGTTTTCATAAAAAGATTTTTTCATAATCTCATTATATGTACCTTTGAGTTCCACAAGATCACGCTTTGGAACAAGCTCAATCGTTCTGTAAGTTACATTGCCTTTTTCTGCCATCTCGACAACAGTTACCGACTTTTCGTCTTTTGCCTCTGAGAACGAATATTTAAGCGGTGTACCACAGTATCTAATTTTATTCGAGCCACAATTTTGCGCTTTATGAAGATGTCCAAGAGCTACATAATCGAAGTCGTCAAATACATCGGCACTGACATTATCTGTTCCTCCGACAAAAATTTCTTCTGACTCAGAACGCTTGGCACCGGTTACAAATTGATGTGTAACCAATATATTTCGATTTTTATGATTGATATTCATTTTTGATATCGCGCATTTTACGGCATCGTTAAATGTAACAATTTTTTCATCACTAAACTTGCGCATATTAATCGGTTTAATGAAAGGGAGTAAATAAATATCAACTGTGCCGTACTCATCATCCATAGAAATTGGTTTTACATTGCCATCGTAGACAGGCGACATGTGAACACCACTGTGTTTCATAATTCGAGATGCGTACGCAATCCTTTCAGGCGAGTCATGATTACCGCTGATAACAAATACACGAGTTTTTAGTTTTAAAAGCTCAACCAAAAATTCATCAAACAGCTTAATTGCTTCCGTTGCCGGGTTAGAAATATCATAGACATCACCGGCGATAATTACACCATCCGGCTTTTCGTCGTCTATGATGTTTATTATTTTTTTTAGTATGTACTGCTGATCTTCAATCATCAGATATCCGTTTACTTTCTTTCCCAAATGAAGATCGGACAAATGAATAAATTTCATACTATCTCCTTGCATTGAATTATTGTCTTATAAACGTCAGTTCATAGACGGACTTAATATTCACCGTAAAAATCAGATGATTTATGTTCGTCCTCTTTATAAAAATCTTGTTTTTAATATCTACTGTAAAGATTATATAATACGTTGCATGCAAAATTTTGCACGATTTTCGGTTTCATGTAAGATTGTAAATCTAAATAAAAATATTAGGTGACAAACAATCACCTAATATTAACATAAATTATTACGTTTTGGATTTTAATACAATTTTGCGCCGGCAGGTACTGCGCCGCTCAGCATTACTAAATTAAGTTTTTCTTCGTCTCCGTCATGGAACACTGTTGATAAAATCATTCCCTCGGAATCAATGCCCATCATCTTTCTTGGCGGGAGATTTGTTATTGCAAGAAGTGTTTTGCCGACAAGTTCTTCCGGCTCATAATATGCGTGAATACCGCTTAAAATAGTGCGGTCTGTGCCTGTTCCGTCGTCAAGTGTAAATTGCAAAAGCTTCTTAGACTTAGGTACTGCAACACACTCTTTAACTTTAACCGCTCTGAAATCTGATTTTGAAAACGTCTCAAAGTCAACAAAATCGGAGAAGAAAGGTTCAATTTTCAAGTCTGTAAAGTTTGGAAGCTTGTCGTCACTTTCGGACTTAACTTCTGCCGTTTCAACCTTTGTGGTAGGCTTCATTGTTGGAAATAATAGCACGTCTCTGATTGAGTAACTGTCTGTCAAGAACATTACAAGTCTGTCAATTCCCATGCCCATTCCGCCTGTCGGAGGCATCGCATATTCAAGGGCTGTAACGAAGTCGTCGTCCATCATGTTCGCTTCTTCGTCTCCGGCATTTCTGAGTTCTACTTGATGCTTAAATCTTTCATATTGGTCAATAGGATCATTGAGCTCAGAATAAGCATTTGCAAATTCTCGTCCGGTGATAAACAACTCAAATCTTTGAGTTAAAAGCGGTGTATGTTTGCACTTTTTGGTAAGCGGTGAAACTTCAATCGGATAATCATAAATAAATGTCGGATTGACGAGATTCTCTTCGACTTTTTCTTCAAAAACTTCATTGAGCACATTGCCCCATGAATGTTCTTTGTCAAGTTCTATTCCAAGTTCTTTCAACACTTCATCGGCTTTTTTGTTATCTCCGATAAAGTCCATAAAATCAATGTCGGTATATTTTTTAACCGCTTGTGCCATTGTCAATTTTTCAAATGGCTTTGACAAATCTATCTTTGTTCCCTGATATTCAATTTCCAAGCCTTGACAAACGTCCTTTGCCGCTCTTCTGATCATCTCTTCGGTGATATCCATCATGTCGTTGTAGTCGCTATATGCTTCATACAGTTCAATCGCGGTAAATTCAGGGTTATGCTTTATGTCCATACCCTCATTTCTAAACTGTCTGCCTATCTCATAGACTTTATTCATGCCGCCGATTATCAGTCTTTTAAGATAGAGTTCCGGTGCAATTCTGAGATATAAATCAATATCAAGCGCATTGTGATGAGTAACGAAGGGCTTTGCTGTCGCTCCGCCTGCAATAACATTTAGCATCGGAGTTTCAACTTCGATAAATCCTCTCTCTTCCAAAAAGCTCCTTATTGAAGCAATGATTTTACTTCTTTTTTCAAATGTATCTTTTACATCGGGATTCATTATCAAGTCGAGATATCTCTGTCTGTATCTCAAATCTGTGTCTTTCAGTCCGTGATATTTTTCCGGAAGCGGTAAAAGGGACTTTGAAAGCAGCTCTATTTCTTTACAATGAACCGAGATTTCTCCTCTCATTGTCTTGAAAACAAAGCCTTTGAGCGAAATGATGTCGCCGATATCCCATTTTTTGAATTCGGAAAATTCATCTTTTCCGATCTCGTCGGACTTTACATAAGCTTGAATTGAAGCAGAACCGTCGTAGATGTCAATGAAGTTCGCTTTACCCATATTTCGTCTGCTCATCATTCTGCCGCAAATGCAAACATCTTTTTCTTCAAAGTCTTCAAAATTTTCAACAATATCTTTCGCTGCGGCGTCCGGATAACCCTTTGTTTTCTCATAGGGGTCCTTTTTATTTGCCTTGAGTTCGTTTAATTTTTCAATTCTTATCTGTCTTAATGTTAAAGGATTTTCTTCTTGATTTTTATTATTAGCCATTATCTCTTCCTATTTATATATTTCCATTATCTTAAAGTTTTTCTTAACTCCGCCGGGCAATTCAACTTCGACTTTATCTCCGAGTTTTTTGCCCCATACGGCTCTACCTATCGGGGATTCGTTTGAAATAATTCCTTTTTTCGGATCTATTTCGTTGCTCGACATAATTTTAAAAGTGAGCAAAGAATCCGTCTTTTTTCCGACTTCTTTAATCTTAATTTTAGATCCGATTCCGACCTTATCCGTAGATATTTCGTCCTCATCAATAACTTTGGCGTTTTTCAAAATATCTTCAATTTCATTGATACGATTTTCGATCATTGCCTGATCGTTCTTCGCTTCATCGTATTCGGCGTTTTCGGAAAGATCTCCGAAAGACAAGGCGACTTTTATTTTTTCAATAATTTCCGTTCTTCCGACAGTTTTAAGTTGTTCGAGTTCCTCTTCCAATTTTTCATAACTGTCTTTTGTGATGATATTTTCTTTTTGCATTCAAATTTCCTTTCTATTCGTCTTCAATTGATTTAAGGGCTTCGAGTTCCTCTTTGCTTACACGAACTTTCGCACCTTTTATTTGTTTGACCTGACTCTTATCAAAAATTCGATTAGGAATCTGACCTTTTTTATCGAAAGCAACTTCAAGTTTTCCCGTTATTATGTTGCTGTCCACAACAACGCCTTTTCCCTTCGGCGTCTTTACTATCGCACCGGGTGCCGGGGTTGTCTTTAGTAAATACTGATATGTTTCTTCTTCATTCTTGAGGCAACACATAAGTCTGCCACAGCAACCGCTTATTTTCTCCGGATTGAGACTCAGCATCTGCTCTTTTGCCATTTTTATCGAAACCGGACTAAAGTGTGTCAAGTATGTCGAGCAACAGAATTCCCTTCCGCAAATGCCTATTCCGCCTCTTATCTTAGCCTCGTCTCTGACACCTATTTGTCTTAGTTCAATTCTTGTTTTAAACACATAGGCCAAGTCTTTTGCAAGTTCACGAAAATCAATTCTGCCGTCAGCGATGAAATAAAACAAGATTTTACCTGCGTCTAAGGTATATTGAACATCAACAAGTTTCATTTCAAGTTTGTGTTTTTTTATCTTTTCCTCGCAAATTTTGAAGGCTTCTTTTTCTTTTTTCTCGTTTTCCGCCTTTTGTTTCAAATCTTCTTCGGTTGCAATTCTGATTATTTCTTTGAGTGAAGATACTATTTTTTCATCTTCTACCTGTCTTTTTTCTAAAACGATTTCCCCGCATTCTATTCCGCGAACTGTTTCAACAATAACCTTGTCGCCGAGTTTGACTTGAAAATCTCCGGGATCAAAATAATATATTTTTCCGACAGGCTTAAATCTAACGCCTACAACAATTGTCATTTAATTTCCTCCAAATTCAAATTTCCGAGTTCACAGATAAGCATCGTAAGATTGAGCCGCTTATTTGCGTTTTTTTTATCACGCTTTTTATATTCTCTGAAAATTTGAACTATATTTATAAGTTTATTTTGAATTCTTTCATCGTCGTTTTCCATGATTTCTTTTGCGGCTTTTTGCTCAATATATGACAAACTTAAATCAAAACTTGAACTGTCCGCCGCACATTTTGAAACTGTCTTCATGATCTCATATTCATCGGATTTCAGACAAACTTTAAGTAATTTATCTCCGATTTTTATGACCTCATCATCATAAAAAATTTCAGAACTTCCGGCTCTTATCACCGTACATCTTGACAAAACAGTTGAAAGCAGTCTCTTTCTGTTGTCAATTTGAATTATAAACACGGCATAGGACGGAGGTTCTTCAAGAATTTTAAGCAGAGCATTTTGAGAATAATCACTCAGTGCTTCGCCGTCCGTAAAAATAAAGATTTTGCGTTTCGCTTCATTTGGCGGCAAATAAGCCTGCTTTTTTACATCTCTTACCTGCTCAACCGAATATGCTTTTTTTTCGGGATAAACATATATCAAATCGGGGTGAATTTTTTCTTTAACTTTTCTGCAACCCTCACATTGTCCGCAGGGATTAAGAACATCTTTTAAGCAAAATGAAGAAAGAACAATTTTATTTACCTTTGCTTCAATTAAATTTTTGTCTTCGCCTTCAACAATCAAGGCTGATGGTAATTTTTCATTGTTCATTTCAGTTGAAGTAATCTTCTAAATATGTATCTTGCTTCTGATCTTTATCGGATAAATTTTCTTTTTTTTCTTCTGTTTGAACGCTTTCTTTTTTGCTGAAAACTAAAACACAAAGTACACAAAAAGCAAAGAGCATTATTCCGAAGTCACAGATGATTTCAGGCATTTTACCGGTTAAAAAATCTTGTTTATCAGTTAAATAACTCAAAAACATCGGAAAATGATTCATCGATACAATTATTATTATCAGTCCGGAGGTGAAAATCACCTTTGCAACACTGCGAACGCCGATATTCAGATAAATTGACGATGCAAAGTAGAAAAAGAAGAGAATCGCAGTTACCAAAAAGGCAAGTTCAAACATTAAGCTCGGTACATTCTTAAATCTAATCGGATTTATAAGCTGATACATAAGCTTGCAAATAAGCCAAATTGTAGGAGTCAACCCCATTATTGAAGCCTTTTTATACTTCATATCTTTTTTCAGAACAGATATCGAAAAAAGAGAAAAATATACTGCAGATAACACAGCAAAAATCGCCCTAAAGATTAGCGAAACAGTTCCGTTCCTAATTAAATCTGCCGGACTGGGATTCATTGATTCCAAAGGCGTATTAATAAAATTCATCGAAATTTGGACCATTGCAACTCCCGCATCAAACAGCAAAAAAATTACCATAAGAGCGGTCGGTATCGCAAACAGCATGTTGTTCATATTGGATATTTGATTTTGATTTTTCAGATTTTTGTCTGTAAAAGACAAAATACCAATCAAAAATACCGCCAATAAAAAAATGATATAAATTGCGTAATTCAAAGGTTTCAATCCGGTTATAAATCCGGTATCTTTTCCTATCCCCTTCATAACTTGAAAGGTGCGAATCGGCAACAAAATCAAAGTGAAAATTGAGACTATGAGAAAAATTATCTTTTCTCTTGCGATTTTCATAAATATCTCCTAAAAATTAAGAATCCAAAGAACTAGTCTTTGGATATATATAAGTATACAATCCACGACAATTTTATATTATATGTCGTGTAAAGTCAACCGCAACGCCGAAGATTCGGGAATAATCAGACGAACGGATAATCCAATTTTACAATTGCATTATATCTTTTATCTATGTTTTTAAGCTCTTTTGATATCAACTGTTTCAGTTCCTTGTCGCTGATTTTAAAATTAAAAGGTCGAACAACGTCAAAAATTATATTTTTTCGTTTTTTCCCGTTTACAACTCTTAAATCATGTTTTGATAATTCCGGATCGATTTTATAAAGAATTTCATTTATCTGAGATTTCAGCAGCTCCAATTTTTCATCATTTACCAGAACGGGATCCATGTGAATTACACATTCTCCGCCAACGATTTTTGACAATTCATTTTCAATCTCGTCAA
>CABTZO010000009.1 GCA_902489335.1 uncultured Oscillospiraceae bacterium
CAGACGTGTGCTCTTCCGATCTAAGATCAACTCCTGCCTTCTTACATCTGACAGCGGCGTTAATAAAGTCCTTAATAACTCTCTTTATTTCTCGTTTTGTCATTGCTCGGTTTCTCGGTGAAATATGAGCACTCTTTTCAACCTTTGACGGAGCAAATACCGGGAAAAGTGTGAAAGTGTTAAGATCGATTATTCCGGATTCTAAAATAGGAGTCATAAGTTTGAACATTTTTTGCATAAAGCCGGGGATGATTTTTTCAAACGGCAACATAAGCGGCAGAGAATTATAAACAACGCCGTTTACCTGTCTTCCGGCATGATGAAGCTGCACTCCAAATTTAGCACCGTGTTTATGAACGGCATCCGCCAATTTTCTCATGGGTTCGATATTATAGTCATGGCTCATTGAAAGTTGTCCGAAAGAAGTGAGCGAGTTCCAGTCATTTACCCTGCAAATTCCGGGTATTATAAGGCCAACACCACCCTTTGCACGACGTTCGTGATAAGCAATTGAACGTTCTGACGGAGTTCCGTTTGGATTATTGAGATTCATCTCCGCAGGTTCCATTACAATTCTGTTTTTTATCGTAACATTACCGATTTTCATCGGCGAAAACAGTTTTTCGTATTTCATTGCAACCATCCTTTATCTGTTATTTATATAAAGCGTAATGTAATAATAATTGTATTATAACATGTAATCAGAAAAATTGTGGAAAGTGATTTGGGTGTTTTTAATTCATTTCTTGATTTATTTTATTATTCCACTTCCAGCAGATCACATAATTCATTGAAATTCGAAGGGTAGGCGTTTGAGCCTTTTTTTGAAGGGTAGGCGTTTGAGCCTTTTTTTGACAAGCATTTCTTATCTCCCAAAAAATATATTTTCAGGCCCCAGCCTGCACCGTCTAAAACAGGAGCAAAATATTCATCTTCCCAGTTTTCAATTTTAATTAAAGATAATTTCTTTATAAACTCGTCCTTTGTAAGACCCATGTTTTTCGTTAGATTTTCTTCTTCTTTTCCAAGTTTAGAACTTGTTTTTTTCAATATTGTTTTATTGTCCTTGAATGTAATTTCTCTTTCTACATTGCCTTCATAAAATGAGCTTATAGAAAACACAATTTTCTCAATTAAATTTAATTTATCTTGGAAGTCTTTAGCTGTATTGTTTGTCTTTTCCATTTCATCACCCCGAAAAATTTGAATTTCTGTTTAAATGATAACATATTTATAAATCTTTATTTTCTAAACACAAACAAATGCTCATGTGCTATAAGTAAAAAATTATATTTCACACTGTTTGTTTTCCAATATCCAGTAGCCTTGCAGTTATGTTGCTCTTTGATAATCAGTTCTTTTAGGGTAAATCCGGCATCTTGGAAAACTTTCATAACATCAAAAGACATTGGTATCATACAGCCTTTTTGTCTTGTATCTCCCATAAGCAAAGCACAAAATTTATCTTTTTTAAAACACGGTAGCTCTCTGTAGCTACCTTTTTCATTTCTTCAATAAAATCTTTAACTTTGAGTTGTGACAAATCACAGTCTATACCATCGCTGTATTTAATAATGTTGGCATAAGGTGGATGAGTGCAAATAAGGTCAATGCTATCATTAGGAATAAAATCTAAGTTTCTTGCATCTCCCTTCCGTATATAAACTTTTCCGTTTGCACCTTCATGCTCAAAATCTGTTTTTTCTTTGCATCTGTCAAGTGCAATATCATTGATATCAACACCGATTATATTACGATTTAAAAGTTTCGCTTCAACTAGTGTAGTTCCACCACCTGCAAATTGATCGAGAACTATATCATCCTCATTTGAATACCTTAATATTATATTCCTTGGTATGTAAGGTGACCAATTTCCACGCCATTTTGCATCGTGGGTTGCCCAATCACCACGCTTTGGGAAAGACCAATTCCATTCTAATTTATAATTTCTTGCGATAATATCCTCTTCCCAAAAATTCAATAAATCCCTTGTCCCTTAAAATTTGCAATTGTTGTCTTATTTTTGCTTCGATATTATTATTGTTTATATGTTTTTTCTGAAGAAATTCCGCGAAAGCATATACATCTTTTAACGAAAACTCAACCGAATCAATATCATTTATGCAGGTCAAAATATCTAAAAGCCAACCTCGATTTTCAATATTGTCTATTTTCAGTTCTTTAATCTTTGAATATTCCTCTGTGACTGTTTTTATATCCGACAACTTTTGACTGCTAACTATTTTTATTTTACCTTGTTGTGGAATATTTGAATAAAGAATATTGCATCCAATCCACCCGGCTCTTCTAGCCGTTGCTGATAATGGTTTTCTTTTTTCTATTATTGATGGGGTAAAAAAGAATTTAGGGACAAATGTTAAATTTATCACTTGTAAATCAACAGAATATTGCATAACAAACAAGTCCGGATTATCTGAACTTGTAATTCTATTTATCATTGTCGAATAAGCACCATCAGTAATTTTGTTTCTAATATTTCCACACTTGCTTTTCAGTTCGAATATTTCTCCACAATAATCGCACATTAAATCTGCAACAGGCATATTATTATTTAAATTTGAAATATGAGGGTTTCCACAAACAGGACAAAAAATATTATATGCGACCCAGCTTTCACTCATAACCCGCACCTTTTGAGAGTTGCTTTTGTATTTCTTTGCAAGTTCTGTATTAAAATTATAATCCATTAAAACTCTGTCCATTCTGTTATATCTTTACTATTTTCATTTATTGCTTGCATTTGCTTTGCGATTAATGTTCCGGGTGCAAGCACGAATTCTCCTTCGTTATACTTTTCTCTAGCCATGTTCATAGCTTCTTCTAAAGAATTAGCATTCATTTTAAATTCCTGACTTATTAATTCTTCGATTGTTACAGTAAAAATCATAAGAGTCCTCTTTCCTTACAATAATTTTAGCACCTTTTTTGTCCATATCATCAACAAATCGGGAAAGCTCAATCTGTGCGTCGTCATTAAACAGATTTTCGGTATAAGCAGTAAAACTTGCTGTGTCGGTAATCGGTCTATATGGCGGATCAAAATAAACAAAAGTATTTTCATCGATAAACTCTGCCGATTTTCTGTAATCTCCGCATACAATGGTTACCTTCTGTAGTTTCTCTGATACCATTTTTAAATTGTTTTTGTCACAAATCATTGGTTTCTTATAATAACCCATAGGAACATTGAATAATCCTTTTTTATTTACTCGGAACAACCCATTAAAACAAGTTTTATTTAGAAAAATCATTAAAGCCGCTTTTTCGATATTGACATTACTATCACTTTTAAATTTTATATCATTAAAACGCTGTCGCTTTTTCATATAGTATTTTTTTCTATTTTCTGTATCTAACGGAATAAATTCATCCTGCAATAATTTTAACCTTTTAATTAATACATCAACATCATCACGAACAATTTGATAAGCATTTATGAGTTCTGCATTAATATCGCTTATATAAACTTCTTTCAAATCGTATCTGCTCAATATATCAAATAGAACGGCTCCGCCACCGACAAACGGTTCAGCGTATTTGTTTGTTTTGCTATTTTCAAAAGGGTAATATTTTTCAATTTCTTTAATGAGCTGACCTTTGCCACCTGCCCATTTAAGAAACGGCTTAACTGTGTTTTCATCAGTTTTGTTATATCTTTTAATTCTTGCATCTACCGGTTTTTCTGCCGAAGAAGGTATTATCCACATATTCCCAACCATAGTCGCTTCATCTATTCTTTTTTCAGAACACAGAACAGCTACCCTTCTTTGCGAAATCCCCCACTTATCAGCAGCTTCTCTTGCAGACATAAATTTCATGAAAACCTCCCGAATAAATGAAATATTTGTTGTATAACATTATATTCTATATCTCGAATAATAGCCATACCAATTTTAGTTAAAAGAATATAATTAAACTACAAAACGATGACAGCTATAAACTAAGTAAATAAAAAGCACATAGCTGAAAGATTTTACTCTTAAAGTCATGTGCTTTGTCTTTTATATTGTTCGAAGATTTAAACGAAACCGGGATTTATCCCTCCCTATAAATAGGAAGTTGTTTTACACTCTGTTTCCACTTTCATCAAAGGTATTCTTTAAAGCTTTTTCAGTAGATATCATAATTACAACAAAACTTATCATTTGAATTATTGTAATACCAAGTCCTATCCACCCTATCCTATCAATTGACTTACTAATCACTGTAGGCATAATTGCAATTGCCAATATCAACGAAGGAAAAAACATATATAGCGACATTCTTGCACAATATTTTTGTGCAAAATCCCATGTATCTTGATTTTTCATAGACCGTTTCGTTCTATACCCACTTGCATTATGAATCGTTTTGAACTTTGGGCATAAATACCAAGTTAATAATAACGCAGCAGGTATTAATAATGTAATAATGAACATAAAGATCCAAAATCCCATATTTACACCTCCTCTACAACTTCAAATATACCATTATCTACTTTCCACAAAAGCCTCCCTCCAAAATGATGGAAGGCTTTTTAAACAATTCATCTAAATTCAACAACTCCCTTTTGAACCTGCTTTTTCAACTTTTTAGTATCAAAACAGTATCACTCAAGAGTTTTTTACACCGTTCAATCGGTAAAATTCACTGTTTTCAACGGTTTTGTAACAGTAACATATTCACTTCTGTTATTCCCATTCCACCGTTGCAGGGGGTTTTGAAGTTATATCAAACACAACGCGGTTTACTTCCTTTATTTCATCGGTAATTCGCTTTGCGGCTCTTTGCAGAACTTCAAATGGAACTTTTGCGACAGTTGCGGTCATAAAGTTTTCGGTGTTTACCGCTCTGAGTGCAATGACTTTTTCGTAAGTTCTCTCATCTTCGGATACACCTACACTCTTTAAGTTTGTGAGAATCGCAAAATACTGGCTTATTTCATAAGCTAAGCCTGCTTTTGCAATTTCGTCTCTGAAAATGAAATCGGCTTCTCTTAGAAGATCTAATTTTTCCTTTGTAAGTTCTCCCAAAACTCTGACTCCGAGTCCCGGTCCCGGGAACGGTTGGCGTCTTACTATTCTTTCCGGTAATCCGAGAGAAAGGCCAACTTGTCTGACTTCGTCCTTATACAAGTCGCGAAGTGGCTCAATTAAGCCCTCAAATCCAATGTCTTCCGGCAATCCGCCTACATTGTGATGAGATTTTACAGCCTTGTGTCCTTCGACTCCGCTTTCAACGATATCTGGATATATTGTTCCTTGAACAAGATAGTCTATTTTTCCGAGTTTCTTTGCTTCTTCTTCAAAAACGCGGATAAATTCTTCACCGATAATTTTTCTCTTCTTTTCGGGGTCTGTTACTCCCTTAAGTTTAGACAAGAAGTAGTCTTCTCTGTCTAATTTTATTATGTCAACATCGTAATTTTCTTTGAAAACTTTGATTACATCGTCGGCTTCGTTCTTTCTCATAAGACCGTGGTCTACAAGAATACAGGTCAAATTCTTTCCGATAGCTTTGCTTATCAGTGCTGCACATACTGCACTGTCAACTCCGCCCGAAAGTGCGCAAATTGCTTTTTTATCGCCGATTTTTTCGCGATATTTTTCAACGCTTTTTTCCGCAAAATCAGAAATTTTCCAATCTTCCGAAAATTCTTTTACTGAAATTACTTCTCTCATAATTCTCCTTATCTTATTATGATATCCTCTCTCTTAGGTCCGTTAGAAACCTTTTTTATCGGACATTGAATTTCTTTTTCGATAAATTCAACATATTCACGAGCTTCTTTTGGAAGTTCTTCATAATTTTTAATTCCGGTAATATCGGTTTTCCAGCCTTTGAAAGTTTTGTAAATCGGTTTACAGTCCTTCAATTTATATGTGACGGGGAAGTCTTTTAACTCTTCTCCCTTATACTCATAAGCGACACAAACTTTGATTTCGTCTAAATATGAAAGACAGTCAATCGCAGTCAACACTGCTTGAGTAGCGCCTTGAACTCGACAACCGTATCTTGTTGCAACGGCATCAAACCAGCCCATTCGGCGCGGTCTTCCAGTTGTTGCACCATACTCGCCTGCGTCTCCTCCGTTTTTGCGCATTATATCAGCGTCTTCTCCGAAAATTTCGGATACAAATTCTCCTGCTCCGACAGCAGATGAATATGCTTTTGTTACGGCGATTATTTCCTTGATTTCATAAGGCGGAATTGTTGCTCCGATTGAACCGTATCCCGCAAGTGTGGAAGAAGAAGTCGTCATCGGATATATTCCGTGATCGGGATCTTTGAGTGCGCCAAGCTGTCCTTCAAGTAAAATCTGTTTATTCTCTTTCAGTGCTTCATAGAGTAATTTGCCGGTATCCGTTACGAACGGCTTTAATTTTTCTCTGTAATCAACGAGTTTTTCATACAATGCATCGAAATCTATCGTCGGTTTGTGATACACATGCTCAAGTATAGAATTTTTCACTTCCAAAACTCTGTTTAGCTTTTCTTTGAGACTTTCGTCATCATAGAGTTCTGCAATTTGAAATCCTATTTTTGCATATTTGTCGGAATAAAAAGGTGCGATTCCGGACTTTGTAGAGCCAAATTGTTTTTTACCAAGTCTCTCTTCCTCATATTGATCAAAAAGCACATGGTAAGGCATTACAATCTGAACACGCTCTGAAATTTTTACATTTGGCTTTGGCACGCCCCTTGAAACAATGCTCTCATACTCATTAAAAAACTTATCAACGTCAAAGGCAACACCGGGTCCGATGATGCTTGTCGTGCCTTCACAAAAAACGCCTGAGGGCATCTGGTGAAGGGAAAATTTTCCATAACTGCTGATTATGGTATGTCCGGCATTAGCACCGCCTTGAAATCTGACAACAAAATCAGATTCTTCAGAAAGCATATCGGTGATCTTGCCCTTGCCTTCATCTCCCCAATTTGCGCCTACTATAGCTTTTACCATCATTACCCTCCGTCAAACTTTAATTTCTGCTTCTATTCCTAGAAGCGATTTATTTTCATCAATTATCGGTTGTATTTTATATTTTACAAAATCTTCACATTGTTGTGCGGATCTTCCGATGTATAACTTTGTATCAAGAGTTTTTTCCAAATCTTCTTTGCTTAATCCGAAAGCTTCATCGGATGCGATTTTAGAAAGCAAAGTATTTTCTTTTCCCTCGGCTTTAATTTCATAAGCCGTCTGCATTGAATACTCTCTTATTTTTTCGTGAAGTTCTTGTCTGTCACCGCCCATTTTTACGGCATCCATCAAAATGTTTTCAGTTGCCATAAACGGCAGTTCCTGTCTCAGTCTCTTTTCAATAACTTTTGGATATACGACAAGTCCGCTGCTTACATTTATGTATAATGACAAAACAGAATCCGTTGCGAGAAATGCTTCGGCTACGGACAATCTTTTGTTTGCGCTGTCGTCAAGTGTTCTTTCAAACCACTGAGTAGCAGATGTCAATGCGGGGTTAATCGCAAGCGAAATTATATATCTTGAAAGTGAACAGATTCTCTCACTTCTCATCGGATTTCTCTTGTAAGCCATAGCGGATGAACCAACCTGCTTTTTACCGAAAGGCTCTTCAACTTCCTTTAAGTTTTGAAGAAGTCTCAAGTCATTTCCAAACTTTGAAGCACTTTGAGCAATTCCGGATAAAACGCTTAACACCATGTAATCTATTTTTCGGGAATATGTCTGTCCGGAAACATCGTAACAATCTTCAAAGCCCATTTTTTCGGCAATTTTTTTATCGAGCATTTTGACTTTTTCTGTATCATTTTCAAAAATCTCCATAAAACTTGCCTGTGTTCCGGTCGTTCCTTTAGAACCTAACAGTTTCAAGCTCTTTAGTACAAAATCCAAATTATTATAATCAAACATCAAATCCTGCAACCAAAGTGAAGCTCTTTTTCCAACCGTAACCGGCTGTGCACTTTGAAAATGAGTAAATCCCAAAGTCGGGAGATCTTTGTATTTTAAAACAAATTTTGAAAGTGTATCCATCAAATTAACAAGCTGCTTTTTTATAAGTAAAAGAGCCTGTTGCATGATTATAATATCTGTATTGTCACCCACATAACATGAAGTTGCACCCAAATGAATTATAGGCTTTGCTTTTTTACACTGTTGGCCATAAGCATAAATATGACTCATTACATCATGGCGAACTTCTTTTTCTCTTGCTTCGGCAACTTCATAGTTTATGTCGTCTTGAAATTTCTTAAGCTCATCAATCTGATCATCGGTAATATCAAGTCCGAGTTCTTTTTCAGATTCGGCAAGTGCAATCCATAGTTTTCTCCAAGTCTTAAACTTGAAGTCGGGTGAGAAAATATAGCTCATTTCTTTACTTGCATATCTTGTTATAAGTGGATTTTCATATCTGTCTTTACTCATCGTCTAATGCTCCATTCGGGTAATCACCTGTGAAACAGGCATCACAATATGTTTTTTCGTCACTGTCTATCAGTTTGCCGAGACACTTTGTATCCAAAAACTCAAGACTGTCCGCTCCAATGATTTTACAGAGTTCTTCAACGGAATTTCTGTTCGATGTCAGTTCCTCTCTGGTTGGGATATCTGTTCCGAAATAGCAGGGATAATGTATTGTCGGTGAACTTATACGAACATGAACTTCCTTTGCGCCTGCGTTTCTAAGTGCGAAAACTATATTTTTACTTGTTGATCCACGAACAATTGAGTCGTCGACCATAACAATTCTTTTTCCGCATACCGCAGACTTTATAACATTGAGTTTTACACCGATAGCGGTCATTCGATCTTTCTGAACAGGTTTGATAAAAGTTCTTCCGACATAAGAATTACGATGAAATCCAATACCGTACGGGATTTTACTTTCTTTGGCAAATCCGATTGCGGCGTCAAGTCCGGAGTCCGGAACACCAATTACCATATCTGCGTCAGTAGGTCTTTGTTTTGCAAGTAACATGCCGGCACGCACTCTTGCATCATGGACATTCACTCCGTCAACATCACTGTCGGGTCTTGCAAAATATATGTATTCAAAGATACAAATTGATTTTTGAACATCTTGATCGAATTTTATTGATCTAAGACCGGTAGAATCAATTACAATAATTTCACCGGGTTCAATATCTCTTACAAACTTAGCCTTAATAGTGTCAAGAGCGGAAGTCTCGGAAGCGATAACAAAGGCATCGTCTAATTTTCCTATACAGAGTGGTCTGAATCCATGCGGGTCGCGTGCTGCTATCATTTTTGTCGGGCTGAGCATAACAAAAGAATAACAACCCTTTATTTTTTCTACAGTTTTCAAAACGGCGTCTTCAATCGATTTTTCCTTAAGCCTTTTTCTAACTGCAATTTGCGCGATTATTTCCGCATCGGTATCGGTTGAGAACATTGCACCGTTTTTGGATAGTTCCAATTTTAGCTTTTCGCTGTTTGTCAAAGTTCCGTTTACCGCAACGGCAAGTCTGCCCTTTTGGTGCTTTACAATCAAAGGCTGAGCATTCTTCGCGTCTCGCTCTTTGGCACCGGAATATTTAACGTGTCCGATTGCCATATTGCCGGGAATATTTTCAACATCTTTCGGAAGAAATACTTCTTGAATTACACCCGGTCCTTTTTTCCCGGTTATAACACCGGCGTCGGATACTGCAAAACCACAGCTTTCTTGTCCTCGATGTTGAAGTGCGTATAAGCCTTCAACTACAGTCGGCACAGCTCTTTCATGTCCGAAAATACCGAGCACTCCGCATTCTTCTTTTAATTTTTCGTATTCTGATTCTTTCAAATTATTTAAGTCCTAATCTGTTTGACATTTCCTCATATGCTTCTTCAACAGAACCCATATCTCTTCTGAAACGATCTTTATCAAGTTTTTCATGAGTTGTCATATCCCAGAAACGACAAGTATCAGGAGAAATTTCGTCTGCAAGAATAATTTCGTCATGATATTTACCAAATTCAAGTTTGAAATCGATAAGTTCAACATTCTTTGTTGCAAAATATTTTTTCATAACATCATTTATCTTGAATGCCATTTCTTTGATTTTTTCAATTTCTTCTTTGGTTGCGAAACCACAAGCTATTGCATGATATGAATTTATAAGCGGATCGTCTAAGTCATCATTTTTATATGAAAATTCAATTACCGGAATCTTGAGTTCAAAACCTTCTTCAAGTCCGAGTCTTTTTGCCATACTTCCTGCTGCCTTATTTCTGATAATTACTTCAAGCGGAACAATGGAAACTTTTTTAACGAGTGTTTCTCTGTCACTTAATTCTTCAATAAAATGAGTAGGTACGCCTTCTTTTTCAATGAGCTTGCACATAAAGTTGCTCATCTTATTGTTGATAACTCCCTTACCTGTGATTGTTCCTTTTTTCTTACCGTTAAAAGCCGTAGCATCATCTTTGTATGAAACGATGAGCTGATCGGGATTATCTGTTTCGTAAACTTTCTTTGCCTTGCCTTCATAAAGCATTTCTTTCTTTTCCATTATTAGCCTCCATTAAAAACTTAAATTTTTTATTCTTTCAACCGCTTCTTTTGTAGAATCGGAATCTGCAAATCCGGTAAGTCGAAAATAGCCTTCGCCCATGGCGCCAAACCCAACTCCCGGAGTTCCTACAATGTTTGCTTTTTCAAGTAAATAGTCAAAAAAGCTCCAAGAATCAAATTTATCGGGAACTTTAAACCAAATATACGGTGAATTTTCGGCTCCGTAATATTTTATTCCGATTGATTCGAGGCCTTTCGCTATTATCTTTGCATTATTTAAATAGTATGCAATGTTTGACTCTATCTGTTCTCTTCCCTCTTTTGAATAAACGGCTTCAGCTGCTCTCTGCGTTATATAAGAAACACCGTTAAATTTTGTTGCCTGTCGTCTTGCCCAAAGCTCATTCAAAGAAACACCGTTTCGCACTAGTTTTTTTGGAACGACAGTATAACCACAGCGCAAGCCCGTAAATCCGGCTGTTTTTGAAAAACTCCTAAACTCAATTGCGCAGGTTTCTGCACCGTCTATCTCATAAATTGATTTTGGTAAATTATTATCTGTGACAAAGGCTTCATAAGCTGAATCAAACAGCAGAATGCTGTCATTTTCATTTGCGTAGTCTACAAAAGCCTTTAACGAATTTTTATCCATTGTTGTTCCGGTCGGATTGTTAGGCGAACAAAGATATATTATATCTGCCTTTTGTTTTGGAAGTTGAGGACAAAAATCATTTTCACTTGAAGTTTTCAAAAATACAATTTTGCCGTCTCTTCCCGCCATAACATTGGTATCAACATAAACAGGATAAATGGGGTCACATACGGCAACAATATTGTCTTTATCGAAAATATCCAAAATGTTTCCGGTGTCACTTTTTGCTCCGTCACTTACAAAGATTTCATCTTTAGATATGTTGAGTCCTCTGTTCTTATAATCAAATTCTTCAATTTTTTCGAGTAAGAAATCCTGACCATGTTCCGGAGGATAACCTCTAAAAGTCTCTTTCTTAGACATATCGTCAACCGCTTTATGCATACTTTCGACAACAGCATCGACAATCGGTAAAGTAACATCCCCGATTCCGAGTCGGATTATGTTTGCCTGAGGATTTTCTTTTTCAAAGTTTTTAACTCTCTTTGCTATCTCCGAAAAAAGATATGATTTTTTTAATTTTGAATATTCGTTATTTACTTTCATTTAATATTTATTTCTCCCGTAAAAACTGTTTTTGCCGGACCTTCCAAAATCACGTTGTCATCAGAACTTCTCCATGTGATTTTAAGATCTCCGCCGATAAGTTTTGCATTTATTTCTTGGTCTTTTTTAAAATATCCATTTTTTATGCAGGCAACCGCAGATGCACAGGCTCCTGTTCCGCAGGCAAGTGTTTCGCCGCTTCCCCTTTCAAAAACTCTCATTTTAAAAGTATTTTCATTGACAATTTCAACGACTTCAAAATTTACTCCATCCGGGAAAACTCCGCTGTTTTCTATGTCCTTAGCCATTTCTTCCAAGTCTATATATTCCATGCTGTCAACAAAGGTTACACAATGTGGATTTCCCATTGAAACTAAGGTACAGCGATATTCTTTGTCGTTTGATTCAATCTTTTTATCGATAAACTCTTCACCTTCTACATCTGCCGGAAGAGATTTTGGATTAAGATTTGGTTTTCCCATTGAAACCTTTGCACCGACAACTTCGTCTTCCTCAAATTTCAAAGTTACTGTTTTGATTCCCGACAAGGTCTCAATTTCTATAACTTTTTTATCGGTCAATTTATTGTCATAAACATATTTACCGACGCATCTTATTGCGTTACCGCACATTTTGCCTTCCGATCCGTCAGCATTATACATACGCATAAAAAAGTCGGCATTTTTTGAAGATTTGATTAAAACTAACCCATCTCCACCAATGCCGAAATGTCTGTCTGATATTTTATTTGAAAGTGTATTCGGATCCTCTATCGAATCCGCTAAATCATTTATATAGATATAGTCATTACCGGCACCGTGCATTTTCGTAAACTTCAAGAAAAAACCCTCCGCCCTTATAGGAAATACGTTTTGATTATATCATTGTAATTAAGTCAAAATCAATACAAATGTATTACTAAAAAAGTTTTCTCTTTATTTAACACAAATATTACATCAATGACCTCATATTTTTTTATATTATGAACATTGAACTGATTTGTTCCTTATGATAAAATCCTTGATTAAGATTAACAACAAAAATTATGAAAGGTGGACAAAGACTTGAAAGCATATTTAATGCTGGAAGACGAAAGCGTTTTTGAGGGAACTGCTTGTGGCGATTTTAAAGAGACCGTTTTTGAGACAGTGTTTAACACTTCAATGACCGGATATTTTCAAATTATCACAGACAAAGCAAATCTTTCAAACGGTATTGTCTTTACTTATCCGATTATCGGCAATCAAGGCGTTGATATCAAAAAAGAAAAATCCGTTAAACCGGCGGTCAGGGCGATTATTGTTCGTGAACTTTGTGATTTCCCGACCAACCCTGAAAAGCAAATGTCTTTTGAAGATTATTTGATTGAAAATGGAATCCCCGCTATAAAAAACACAGATACCCGCGCTATTGTCCGAAAGATTAGAAATTCAGGAACAATGCGCGGTATTTTAACGACCGAAATCAATGATAAAACGATTGAAAAGATAAAAAGTTATAATCCCGACAATTTGGTTGAAAAAGCTTCAACTAAAGAGATTGTCAAAATGGATAATAACTCTGATTTAAATATCGGAATTTTAGATTTAGGTTCGTCTGAATCAATAGTCCAAACCCTATCTTCCGATAGTTGCAACATAACACTTTATCCATACGACACGGACGCGAGTGTAATATTAAATGAAAATCATTCGGGAATCGTCATATCAGATGGTCCGGGAAAACCTGATGACTATGAAAAGATTTTCAAAACAATTCAAGCCTTGGCAGAAAGCAAACTGCCCATTATCGGAATATCAATGGGACATTTAGCTACAGCTTTATGCTTTGGCGCAACTTGTAAAAAAATGAAATACGGTCATCGCGGCGCAAACTTCCCGGTAAAAAATCTTTCTAATGAAAGAACATACATCTCAAGTCAAAACCACAGTTACATTGTGTCTGATGAAAATCTGCCAAATAATTTAAAAGTTTCTTATATAAATGCAAACGACAAAACGATTGAAGGACTTGAATATGAAAATCTGAATATTAAGTCTTTTCAATTCTTGCCGGAAGCTTCAGACACAAGATTTATAATTGATGAGTTCTTAAGAATGGCGGGAGGCAAAAATGATTGATCCAAGTATAAAAAAGATTATGGTAATCGGAAGCGGTCCCATAGTTATAGGTCAGGCTGCAGAATTTGACTATGCAGGAACTCAAGCTTGCCGTTCACTGAAAGAAGAGGGAATGGAAGTTGTTTTAGTCAACTCTAATCCTGCCACGATAATGACAGACAAAAATATTGCCGACAAAGTATATATAGAGCCGCTCAATATAAAAACTCTTACAAAAATCATCGAAGTTGAAAGACCCGACTCTCTTTTGCCTACTTTAGGCGGACAAACGGGACTGAATCTTTCAATGGAACTTGAAGAAAAAGGTATTTTATCAAAATACAATGTAAAACTCATCGGTATAAAATCCGATTCTATTAAAAAGGCCGAAGATCGTCTCGAATTCAAAAACACAATGGCAAAAATCGGAGAGCCCTGTATCACTTCAAGAGTTGTTAATGATGTTGAAGATGCAGTTGATTTTGCAAACGAAACCGGCTATCCGCTTATTGTTCGTCCGGCTTATACTCTTGGCGGCAGCGGTGGCGGAATTGCTTACAACGAATCAGAGCTTCGTGACATTTCAGAAAACGGTCTTCGTTTATCTCGTGTTACCGAAGTTTTAATCGAAAAAGATATTTCAGGTTGGAAAGAGATTGAATTTGAGGTAATGCGCGACTCAGCCGGTAACGCAATAACGATTTGTTGTATGGAAAACTTTGATCCGGTCGGTATTCATACCGGAGACTCTATTGTCGTAGCACCGTCTCAGTCACTTACAGATCCGGAATACAAAATGTTACGAAAAGCCGCTTTGAACATAATAAATGAGCTTGATATTGCAGGTGGTTGTAATGTTCAGTTTGCTTTGAAGCCCAATTCTTTTGACTATGCGGTAATTGAAGTTAATCCACGCGTATCGCGTTCATCTGCCCTTGCTTCAAAAGCAACAGGATACCCAATTGCAAGAGTTGCTTCAAAAATCGCGCTCGGTCTAAATCTTGACGAAATTAAAAATGCAGTAACGGGCAATACTTACGCCTGCTTTGAACCGACTGTGGATTACATAGTTTGTAAACTCCCAAAATGGCCTTTTGACAAGTTCGTAACCGCAAAGAGAACACTCGGCACTCAAATGAAAGCGACCGGCGAAGTAATGTCTATTGCCAAAAGCTTTGAAGCCGCTCTTTTAAAAGCAGTTCACTCAATAGAAGAAAACATCGATTCTCTTTTAATTCCTGATCTAACAAGTTTAAGTAAAGAAGAACTTATTAAACGCACTCATAATATGGATAACCTGAGACTTTATGTTCTCTGTGCCGCAATATATAAAGATGTTGATTTACAGACCCTATATGACATAACAAAAATAGATCTTTGGTTTTTGAAAAAATTAAAAAATATCATAGATATGGAAAAAGTTTTGGAAACCGGTGTCTGTGATCCGGAAACTTTACTTAAAGCAAAATGTCTCGGTTTTACCGACAAACTTATTGCTGAAAAAATCGGAACAAATGAAAAAGCAATTTATCATTTAAGAAAGCTATGGAACATAAAAGCGGGATTTGCGGTTGTAGATACCTGTGCCGCTGAATTTGAAGCACAAACTCCATATTTTTATTCTGATTACAATATTGAAAACGAAGCAAAATCGGAGAAAACAAGAAAAAGAGTCTTGGTTTTAGGTTCCGGACCAATAAGAATCGGTCAAGGAATTGAATTCGATTATTGTTCGGTTCACTGTGTAAAAGCGCTGAAAGAAAGCAATATTGAGACTATAATAATAAATAACAATCCTGAAACCGTTTCGACCGATTTTGATATCGCTGACAAACTCTATTTTGAACCACTAACTCCCGAATATGTTCAAAATGTTGTCGAACTTGAAAAACCTGACGGTGCAGTGGTTCAATTTGGCGGTCAAACTGCTATCAAACTCACAAAGACCTTGAACGATTTAGGTGTTAAAATTTTGGGCACTGACGCCAATCATGTTGATGCTGCCGAAGACAGAGAAAGATTTGATGAAATTCTTGAAATTTGTAAAATTGACAGACCAAAAGGAAAAACTGTTTTCACGACAAAAGA
Organism: uncultured Oscillospiraceae bacterium; assembly: GCA_902489335.1. GTDB lineage: Bacteria > Bacillota > Clostridia > Oscillospirales > Acutalibacteraceae > JAUNLX01. The sequence continues at coordinate 15,888 of CABTZO010000009.1, forward strand.
AGCTCTGTCTGCTGCCAATGACTTAGGATATCCGGTTTTAGTAAGACCTTCTTATGTTCTCGGCGGTCAAGGCATGCAAATTGCCGTAAGTAATGAAGACATTACGGAATTTATGGAAATAATCAAAAGAACTGTTCCCGACTTAAAAGAACATCCTGTGCTTGTAGATAAATATATTATGGGTAAAGAAGTAGAAGTTGACGCTGTCTGCGACGGAACGGATATTTTGATTCCGGGAATTATGGAACATATTGACAGAGCCGGTATACACTCAGGTGACTCTATTTCCGTCTATCCCGCATCATCGCTTTCAAAACAAGTTAAAGCGACCATTGTCGAATATACGCGAAGACTTGCAGGAGCGTTGAATGTAATCGGAATGATGAATATACAATTTATCGTCAAACACGGAATCGTATATATTATTGAAGTAAACCCGCGTGCCTCAAGAACCGTTCCCTATATCAGTAAGGTAACCGGAGTGCCTGTTATTGCACTTGCAACTAAGACCATGCTCGGCGAAAAAATCAAAGATATGGGATATGAACCGGGACTGTTCCCCGAAACAGGATATTATGCCGTTAAGATGCCCGTATTTTCATTTGAAAAGATCAAACAGGCGGAGACCTCTCTCGGACCCGAGATGAAATCGACCGGTGAGATTTTGGGTATTTCAAAGAGTTTTGATGAAGCTCTTCTCAAAGCTTTCGAAGGTGCAAATGTTTCACTTCCAAAGGACGGAAAAATCATTGTAACCGTACGAAATAAAGATAAAGAAGAAATTACTTCAATCTTAAAATCAATTGACACGTCCAATTTCACAATATACGCAACACCCGGAACCAATAAGGCGTTGAATGAAGCCGGAATAAAATCAATTCCCGTAAATAAACTAACGGGACCATCTCCAAATATCAAAGAACTTATTCAAAAAGGCGATATTTCTTTGATAATCAATACGCCTACGAGAGGAAGATCTCAAAACCGAGACGGATTCAAACTCCGCCGATTTGCTGTTGAAGTCGGAGCGCCTTGCCTTACCTCTTTAGATGCGGCGGCATCCTTGCTTAAAAGTACAACTTTAACTCCTGATGATACAGTCAATATAACGGATATAGCAAAAATATAAATTTATATTTACGCAAACAACCCTTGCATAACGCAAGGGTTGTTTTATTGTTAAAGTTTTATTTAGGGCTTTTTTATTAAGAAGCTTTTTCCAAAATTTCCAAGCTGTTGTCTTTTGTGTTTTCTTTGGTCTCTTTTGAATTTTCTTTATTTGAAAAATCCGGAGATATTATTTTATTGTCTTTTTCTTCTTTTAAAATGGCTTGCTCATCGGATTTTGTCGTCACTTTTTCAGAATTTTTATTTCCTTTTAAAGCGTCTTTATAAAGTTTCATTTCATCTTTCGTCTTGTAGTTTAATATTGTTGCATTGTTGTCGCTTGTAAAGTTTGTGTCATAACCATATGAATACATGGCATCCCCAACAAATACAGACATCTTTTCTTTAAGACTTGCAGGAAGCATTGACTTTACTTTGTCTGCTTTGACGAAAGTTTTTATTGTTTTGCCTACATTCACATCTCCTATTATTTGAGCAATTCCGACAATAGATTGTGAATTAACATTCGAGAAAAGCCTTTTCCTTAAAAGTGATTTCTTTTGCATTCTTTCACTGAAAGTCATTGGTCTTCTATTAAGCGCAAACATTTCTTTAATAATCGCCTTATTTAAATCTTTTGTAAATGAAGGACTTATGATTTTTCCGGCATTTATTGTGTAATTAGAAAGTATATCATCAGTTAACATCGGATAAGCTTTATCGATTATAGTTGACAGAAGTCCATCCACCAATTCATCGCTGTTTTGCATAACATCGGTTATCCACTGAGGTTGGTTTGAATCAGTTCCGTCCTGATTCGACTGCACAATTATATTTGCCATTTCTTTTAATGTGTGTCCGGGAGCAACTTCATAGTTTAATATAGTCGGAATAAGCTCATCAATGAGTTTATAAACAGCTTTAGGATCTTTAATAATCTTTTCTTCAGTGGTTTTGATAACATCATCCAAAGTCTTAATAACGGCCTCATCTGTAACACTTACGTCAAACCATTCAAGATCGTTATTATAAGCTGTCGTGCTTCCCTTAACTCTTATTCTGTTTTTTTCGGGTTCATAGAAAATTTTTGCGCTAATATGGGAATTATCGGTTGAAGCAAATTGTTTTTCTAAAGCATCATTCTCATTTTGCGGAAGGGAAGATTTTATAGCGTCAATCACAAAATCCTTGATATTGAAATTTTTTATTCCCTTTGACTGACCGATTACATCATTTAAGAATCCTTCCAGGCCTTGAGGATGACTTTTAATCTTATTCAAATATTGATCTACATATTCTCGCGCCATCAGATTGAGGAATCCCTCATCAATATTATTTTTAGATGCATATGCCTTTACATCGGTAATATAATTGCCGTTTTCATCTTTATAATCTATATTTTTAATATGTCTTGTTTCAATTTGCGCAAGTTCTGTTTGATTCTTAATGTCATTTGTAAGTGTAATGTATCTAAACGGGCTGGGATAGGTTACTGTTGAACCGGTTTCAATGTCATTCAATTCAAAATCTTTTCCGTAGTCTGTATTTTGAAGTTGCGCAATATCATTTGCATGAACATGACCTGTGAATACATGTTTTATTCCTGCTTTTGCATATCTGATTCCGGCTTCCTTGTAGTTATCAACCAAGAAGTCTTTTGCAAGTGTCGGTTCCATAGTGAAGTGAGGAACAACTGAGTGATGCTGTATTACAAAAACAATGTCTCCTCTTTTTTTTGCTTCAGAGGTTTTTTCTTCTATCCATTTCAGTAAATCTTGAGATACTTTTCCGCCGGTTTCATGTTCGTTTGTTTTTGTTGATGTAGCATCCGGAGTGTATTTACAAACGTCTGCTGCAATTATTGTAAAACCTTCTTTCGGTCTTGCGACATATGAAAGTCCACCCTGTTTTGTCTCGTTTGTATACATTTCCACTTCATCATTATAAGTGACATTCTTATAAATCTCCTTGAATTCTTCCGGGGTAGTCTTTTTTGTCTTTTCAGTAGAATTTTTTCCGGAAAAATCTTCGGCAAGTGAGTTGTTTATGTCATGATTTCCGTTAATTACATAAATTTTGGGATTCTGACCCTTCGCTCTGAGTGCCGCTCTCAAGGTTTCAAGTTTTTTAGCAAATTGTTTGTGTGAAGCATATTCACCGTCTTTTGTCAAATCTCCGGTTACGACTATTACATCGGGTGAATCTTTTACCATCTGATTAAAAGCTTCGTCTACTATTGCTCCGCTTTCGGCAAACAATTTTTGCTCGGTCTTCATATACTTTATATAATCGGGATTTTTAGTATTGACCAATTCCGGTGCAAGATAGTGAGTGTCCGAAATATGTGCGATTTTGAGACTTTGAGGTTTTTCGTCTTTTGCTTTTACCGACGTTAAAAGCGGAAGTAAAGACAAAGACATAAAAATCGCAAGTAGAATTGCAATAACCGCAATAATTTTTTTGTTTTTTGCTCTCTGCATTTTTAACTCCTTTTTGTGTTTGTTAATACTTAATTCGGAGCTATTTTAAGAGAGCTTTGTTAAATCTCAAACAGTTGAGGGTAAAATACATGAAAAACTTATTTTAATTCTTTTTTAAGTTTTCTGAAGAAATCCTTTAACTTCTCCGCAAATGTCTTTTTCTTTTTATCCTCTAACGGTTCCAATTTCTTAGCTTGCTTGATGAATTCTTCCTGAGCTATAAATTCTTTTGACGACGGTTCAAACTTTACATAATTTCCCTTTGAATTTAAGATTCTCGCTTTTTTGTTATCTCTTAAATTATATTCAATTATCGTATTTAATTTTTTCTTTATTTGAGGATTATATATAGGACAAGCAACTTCGACTCTTCGATTTAAATTTCTTGTCATTAAGTCAGCAGATGATATATATATTTTTTGTTCCTGACCTTCTCCAAACGAATAAATGCGACTGTGTTCCAAAAATCTTCCGACTATACTAATGATTTTTATATTCTCGGTTTCATTTTCAATTCCGGGCAAAATACAGCTTATGCCTCGGACGACCATGGTTATTTTAACACCATGCTTAGACGCTTCCCTTAATTTATTTATTATACCTGTATCGGTAACCGAATTGACTTTAAAGAAAATTCTTCCTTTCTCACCTTTTTCAATTTCTCCGTCAATAAGCTCCATGATTTTCTTTTTCATATAAATCGGAGCAACCAAAAGATGTTTGTAATCGCCCTCGTGGTTTCCGACAGCCATATTTGTAAAAAATAGTGAGGCGTCCTCTGCTATCTCTCTGTTTGAAGTCATATAGCAAAGATCCGTATATAACTCGGCTGTGCTCTCATTGTAATTGCCCGTTCCAATCTGTGTAATATATCTCAGCTTGTTATTTCTCTTATAAGTTATGAGACAGACTTTGGAATGGACCTTGTATTCTTCAAATCCATAAATTATTCGACAACCGGCATCTTCCAACTTTTTAGACCAATCAATATTGTTTTGCTCATCAAATCTTGCACGAAGTTCAATCAAAACCGTAACGTCTATTCCATTTTCTGCGGCACTGCAAAGATAATCTACTAAGCTTGCCTTAAAAGCCAGTCTGTAAATTGTCATTTTTATTGAGATAACATTCTCGTTGTTAGCCGCTTGTTTTATAAGACGAAGAAAAGGTTTCATACTCTCATAAGGATAGTGAAGCAATATATCTTGCTCATTTACTCTGTTTATCATCGATTTAACATTATGAAAAACATCAACCGGTTCGAATTTCTCATAAGCAAGGTTCGGTCTCTCTTTTTTTATCATGTTTACAAGAGAAAAAATATACTTCATATTTAATGAAGTTTTTACTATAAAGCATTGACTTTCACTGATTTCAAGCTTTTCACAGATATAACGGCTGAATCTGTTGCTCATTTTGTAGTTGGTTTCAAGCCTGACGGGAGCAAGTTTTTTCCGAAGATGAAGAAGCTGTTGCATTTGCTTTCTAAAATCTTCCGTTTCGTGTTCACTGTCATCTTCCGGATTGATATCTGCATTTCTGGTTACACAGATAATATTTTTCTCTTCCGTTTGGTACATATTGAAAATCTCGTCTATATATTTGTAGATAATTTTTTCAGTCAATATAAATCTGAAATCATTCCCGGGTAAAACAATAAATCTCGGCAAAGAATCAGGAAGCGGAACGATTCCAAAAAGCCGGTTTTCTTTTTTTGTTTGCAATATTGATGTAATGTATATTTTTTTGTTTTCAATAAAAGGGAAAGGATGATGAACATCAACGATTTGCGGAGATAATATAGGCCTTATATTTTTGTTGAAGTATTCTTCCAAATATTTTTTCTCGGATTTCAAAAGTTCATTATATTCAAGATTTGCAATATCTCTCTGCAAGAGCAAAGTTTTTATAAGCTCAGCACACTCATTATATTTTATATTCAGAACTCTAACCATCTGATAAATTTTTTCCAGTTGTTCTTTTGGCGTAAGTCCGCTTTTATCATCTCTTGTTTTAGGAGTGACAAGAGATTTCGACCAAAGACTTCCTACTCGAATCATAAAAAATTCATCTAAATTCGTTGAATAAATAGATATAAACTTTATTCTCTCTAAAATCGGAATATTATCGTCATAAACTTCTTCTAAAACTCTTTCGTTGAATTTAAGCCATGATCTCTCTCGATTTTGTTTGAATTTAACTTCTTGATTTGACATATTAGAATTCACCATGCAAAGATTTTAAGAGGTATCCCTCTCTTATTCCATAATCGCTTACCAAAACTGTCTTACTGTCAAAAAATTTTGCTATCGACATCATAATTATCATTCCCGGGACAATCGTATGAACTCGATCGGGAATAGTTTTTATAACAAATTGTAAAAATTTATTTTCGTCCTTTTTGAATAAATTTATTAATTTTTTTAAATCGGAAATTTGAAACTCAAATTTATTTTCATCATTCATTTCATTAACAAGCTTTAAAACGGCTCTTGCCGTGCCTCCGACAGCGCAAATTTGCTTTGTATTTTTAGGGAAGTCCTTTTTAGAAACAGTTTTTAAGTTGCTTGAAAATTTTTCGGAGATTTTCTTTAATTCTTCGTCACCGGGGAAAATACCATCAACATATTTTTTGAAAAGCGAAAGACTTCCATATTCCAAAGACATGGCATCTTTTACTTGTTTGTTATCATACAAAACAATCTCTGTGCTTCCTCCGCCTATATCCAGCAAAAGACCGGTATCCAAATCAAATTTTATTCCGGCACTGTAAAAATCAAGCAGGGCTTCCTGTTCTCCGGTTATAATTTCTATTTTAAATCCTGTTTTTTCTTCTATCTTTTTCTTAGCTTCTTTTGAGTTCTTTATATTTCTAAGTGAAGCCGTAGCAAAGACAAAAATTTTCTCGACCTTTATGGTTTTTAATATAAATTTAAATTCATTTAAGCAATCTATTGCCTTTTTAATTCCCTTTTTATTCATCTTGCCGTCATCGACATATGACGCAAGCCCGGCAGTAAGTTTTTTCGACAACATTAAATAAAGGTTGTCATTTTCGTATTTATATATGTTAAGTCTCATGGTATTTGAACCTATATCAATGATTCCATACATAAAAGCACCTCTTTTCTTATATTTTTACATTATACAATAGCTAAGTAAAATCCATGTTAATTTTAGAAATAAACAAAGTAAAACAGTCATAGATTTCTCTATGACTGTTCTTATTATTGTTTTTATTTAACGAATTTTGACGGAATCAACATATTTTGAATTATCGTCATTTCATCATTAAATTGGTTTGCATAAGAGTCTCCGGCTCCGAGAATCTGTACACAGTTATGTGCAACTGCTCCTACGAATCCGTCATATTTGTCGGAAAGAACCGCAATACAACCATCAGGATCCGGGAAAGAAAGAAGAACAAAAGGTTTCTTTCTTGTGTAAAATCCTCTTCCTGCCTTTGTCTTACCTCTTTTTATTCTGAGATAAGCGCCTATTTCAGGATAAATCTCTTTGCCCGTTGCATCAAGAGTAGGACCAACTTTGAATTGATAAATTCTGTCCGTTTGTGGTTCACACCATTTTGCGAAACGTTCAAATCCTAATCTGTTTGCTTTGGACATAGCAGATGTAATCATGTAGAGAGACATCTTAACTTTAAGATATTGTTCGAAAGGTTTATCTTTTTCAGGAACATTGTCGGGCATCATTTTTGTAAGTGATAAGAATAAGAATACAAAATTTAAGAATCCCGGTTTTACAATGTTTTTGACAATAGGTCCAACGATTCCGAGCATTTCAGTCGGGGCATTTCCCTTTAAAACGCCCAGGAAGCTTTCTATTGATTTAAAATGCATATTAGCAACCTTTACGCCCGGGAAACGATTATCGTATTTTCCCTGATAAACTTTAAAACGAACTCCGTCGTGAAGTTCTTGTGCTTTCTGTTCCGTTAAGAAAACCAAATAACATGCAAGAGGATTTTGGTCATCGTCAGCTTCAAATTCAACAACAAGGTTTACGTTCTCAAATTTTTTGACGAAGCTTTCATCTTCTGTAAGCGGCACTTTCATAACGGGGAAAGCAGAGGCCATAAAGAGTTTGGCGGCAAGAACATCTTCAGCTTTAGCTGTGCTCATGAAATACCTCCTTTAATCTTCGTCTGCCCAGTCGTCGTCTTCTTCAAATTCTTTACCCATAACTTCAGAAATCTTTTCAGCGATTCCTGTGCTGTCAAGTTTAAAGTAAGCATATAAATCTTCCGGAAGTCCGATTGGGGAGAATTGATCCGGAATACCATGTTTAACAAATACGCAGCCTTTACCGCTCTCAGCGATAAGTGCTCCGACAGCGTCGCCAAGTCCGCCGATTGTGTTATGTTCTTCAATAGTAAGAATTCTTCTTGTATCTTTAACTGCATTCATAACAGCTTCTTCATCTAAAGGTTTAATTGTATGCATGTTGATAACACGACATTCAACACCGTTAGCGGCAGCTTCTTCTGCGGCGCCGAGAGCTTGAAGAACTGTTGTTCCGCAGCAGATAATAGTAAGATCTGTACCTTCTCTGAGAATGGAAGCTTTTCCAAGTTGGAAATCAAAATCTTGATTATCGTGTAGTGGTGGTTCAAAACCTCTTCCTATTCTTATATATACAGGTCCGGGAATATCAATACATTGTTCAACTGCTTTAGCTGTTTCATATCCATCAGCAGGAACAACAACTGTCATGTTTGGAATTGCTTTCATGATAGCAATATCTTCAAGTGCATGGTGAGTTGATCCTGATACACCGAATGAAACACCGCTGTGTGTAGCAATTATTTTAACGGGCAAATTCTGATAGCAGATGTCAGTTCTTACCTGTTCGCCTCCACGCAAACATGAGAAGATTGCGAAAGTTGAAGCAAAAGGAATAAGTCCCGTTTTTGCAAGTCCGGCTGCAACACCGAACATATTTTGTTCAGCAATACCAACGTTAAAGAATCTGTCCGGAAAAGCTTCACCGAAAAGACCGATATTTGTAGATTTTGCGAGGTCAGCGGTAACGCCGACAATTTTATCATTTTCTTTACCAAGTTCTGCAAGTACACGTCCATAAACTTCTCTTGCAGACATGGAGTTCGCATCATATACGTTCCATAAAGTTCCCATTATTACCCCTCCTTAAAGTGCTTTGATATCGGCAATGGCTTCTTGTTTGAGTTCATCATCAAGAGCACCATAATGCCATTCAACGTGACCTTGGAAGCGTTTAACGCCGAAACCTTTTTCAGTGTTAGCAATAATGCAAATTGGACCACCTTTATGATTCCAAGCCTTTTCCATAGCTTTGTCGAGGTCTTCCATGTCGTTTCCGTTACATTCGATTACTTCAAATCCAAATGCCTTATATTTATCGGCAAGTGGTTCAAGAGGCATAACGTCTTCTGTAGGACCGTCAATGCAGAATTTGTTTCTGTCAACCATTGCGATCAAGTTATCCAGTTTAAATTTGTGTGCAGACATTGCAGCTTCCCAAATGCTGCCTTCATGTTGTTCACCGTCACCCATCAAGCATACAACTTTTGCATCGTTATAACCCTGATATCTGAGTCCCAAGGCCATTCCAACAGCCATCGGAAGACCGTGTCCGAGAGAACCTGTGGAAGCATCACAACCGACAATTTTATTACTGTCGGGATGGATTCCGTATCCCGATAGGAATTTATTAAATTGTTTTGTTGCATCCATCGGAATAAATCCTGCAAGTGCCAATGTCGGAACATAACCGAGTGCAGTGTGTCCTTTACTTAACACGAAACGGTCTCTGTCAATCTTGTCCGGATCTTTAGGATCTACGTTGAGATATTTAAAATATAAAATTGTGAAAATATCTGCAGCACTGAGTGATCCTCCGAGATGTCCGCTTCCGGCATTGTATGTCGTTTCAATAATTTGAAGACGCAGTTCTTTAGCCTTTTCTTTGAGCTCGGAAATCGAAATTTCCTTATTCATACTGATTCCTCCCCTGAATAAATTAGGTTGTATAAAAAATTACTTAAAATATTTATACAATTAGCTAAGATTTTAGTGGAAAACACATAAAAAATCAAGTGCCAAAATGAACAAACCATTTCGATATTTTTGTGCTTATCTTATATTCAGGTCGATAATTGTAAGTTATGTTGAAAAACTTGTATCATTTATCAAAAAAATTGTAGATTTTTCATTGACATAAAATAAAGCGAGTGTTATATTGAGTGTTGTTAAATTGACTGAATTTTTAAACAAAAATATTAAAATTTTGGAGGTTGTTGAAAATGATAGTTGGTGTACCTAAGGAAATAATGCCCGGTGAATACAGAGTAGCTGCTACTCCCGAAACCGTCAAAGAAATGGTTGATCTCGGACTTACTGTTTTGGTGGAACAGAATGCCGGAGTCGGATCTTTCTATCATGACGAGGACTATAAACAAGCCGGCGCACAAATGATTGCTGATTGCGCAGAAGTTTTTGAAAAATCAGACCTTATATTAAAGGTTAAAGAGCCGCTCTTTAACGAAGAAAAAGGCAGATCTGAAATTTCAATGATGCATGAAGGTCAATATTTAATTACTTTCATACATCCTGCTGCCCCGGTAAACCATGAAATGGTTAAAGAAATGGCAAAACAAGGCGTTATCTCACTTACTTTGGATGGCGTTCCGCGTATTTCAAGAGCTCAAAATCTTGATGCTCTTACATCTATGAGTACTTGTGCCGGATACAAAGGAATTTTGATGGCAGCAAATCATCTTCCTTCCTTTATGCCAATGATTTACTCAGCTGTAGGCAGAATAGATCCTGTTAACGTTTTGGTTATCGGTACAGGTGTTGGCGGACTTCAAGCTCTTGCTACCGCAAAACGTCTCGGTGCTGTTGTTTCGGCAGCTGATATAAGACCTGCTGCTGCAGAACAAGCTAAATCACTCGGTGCTAAAGTTGTTGAACTTGGTGTTCCTGAAGATCAAGCTATCGGCGAAGGCGGATATGCTCAAGAATTGCCAGAAGACACACTCAAAGCAGAAAGAGAAAAACTTGCAGCCGTTATACCGGAGATGGACGTTGTTTTCTGTTCGGCTTTGGTTCCCGGTTGTCTTGCTCCTACACTTATTACAGAAGAAATGATTAAATCAATGAAACCCGGTTCTGTAATTGTTGATATCTCAATTGACCAAGGCGGTAACTGTGAAATTACACCTCCCGGAACAATAGAAGTTAAACACAATGTTACTCTTATAGGAATTAAAAATATTCCCGGAATGCTTCCGAAGAGTTCAACATGGATGTTCTCAAAGAACATTGCTAACTTTGTTAAGTATCTTGTTAAAGATGGTCAGATTAAATTAGATCGCGCAGATGAAATTATTGCAAAATCACTCTGCACAATTGATGGCGAAATTGTACACAAAGGTGCAAGAGAAGCCATGAATTTAGACTAATATTTAGTATAAGATAAATGCCGCGTGCCTTAGCTTACGCTTTTGGCCACGGCTTTATTTTAGGAATAAAGGAGTGTAATAATATGAGTTTATTTCAAGGAATATTACTTGTTGTTTTCTTCGTTTTTGCATTTGTCGGATATAAGATCATAAGTAAAGTTCCAAGCTTACTACATACCCCGCTTATGAGCGGAATGAATGCGTTTTCCGGTGTTACTGTTTTGGGTTGTCTTAGTGCAACGGCAGTTGCAGTTGCCACCACCAGCAAAATCATGGGCTTTATTGCAATAGTTCTTGCAATGGTCAATGTTATAGGCGGATTTGGAGTAACAGACAGAATGCTTAGAATGTTTCACAAAAAAGATGACAAGAAGAATAAGGAGGGAAAATAAATGGGTAACTTTATTTCAATGCTCAATCCCTCTATGACAAACGGAGTCTTTTATTACATTGTTTCAGCCGTTTTAGTTATCTTAGTTATGGTTGGAATAAATATGATGTCTAAGGTTTCATCTTCAGTAAAGGGAAATCTTCTCGGAGCGGGAGCAATGCTTGCGGCAATTGCACTGACGCTTTGGAACTTCAAGATTTTCAATGTTATTGAACTTTATATTGCAATGCTAATCGGAAGCTTGATAGGTGTCGTAATTGCAAGAAAAACAAAAATGATACAGATGCCTCAAATGGTCGCTCTTCTCAATGGTTTCGGCGGTATGGCTTCTATGATTGCGGGAATTTTGACACTGATTCTTCACGATGATAACAATATTTTCGCAAATGTGACCTCGGGTCTCGCCATTTTTGTCGGCGGACTTACTTTCTTAGGATCGATTATAGCCGCAGGAAAATTACAAAGACTTATCAGTCAAAAACCTGTTGTATATAAAGGACATGCTGTTTTCACAAGCATCTGTCTTGTTGTATCCGTCGTTTCAACAATTATGTTCGCTTTCCCACCATTTAACGTTCCGGGAATCCCACAGACAATTTTAATAATTGTTGATATTCTTGCATCTAATCTGTTTGGATATTTCTTTGCAATCCGTGTAGGCGGTGCGGATATGCCTATAACAATTTCTCTTTTGAATTCTTGTTCGGGTGTTGCAGGCGCAATAGCCGGTCTTGCAATATCTGATTTGTTACTTGTTGCAATCGGAGCCATTGTAGGTGCTTCCGGTCTCCTTCTTACTCAGATTATGTGCAATGCAATGCACAGAAAATTATTCGATATTCTACTTGGCAAAACTTCGGCTGCAGGTGTAAAAAAAGAACCTAAACAAGAAAAATCTACTGATACTCCCGCAGAAGAAAAGAAAGAAGAAAAATCATCAGATCCTGCAGCAATTGCCGCAGATTTCATAAACGAAGCTAAAAATGTAATCATTGTTCCCGGTTACGGTATGGCGCTTTCACAGGCACAACCTCTTGTTAAACAATTAACTCAAGAACTTGAACAAGATGGTAAAAATGTTGAATTTGCAATTCATCCTGTTGCCGGCAGAATGCCCGGACACATGAATGTTTTACTTGCGGAAGTTGATGTTCCGTATGAGAAACTCCACGAAATGGACGAAATAGACGATAAGTTTAAAGATACTGATCTTGCAATTGTTATCGGTGCAAACGACGTTATTAACCCCGCTGCAAACACTGCGGAGGGAACTCCGATTTATGGTATGCCTGTTTTAAGCGTAAACGAGGCTAAACATATAATTATTATGAACTTCGACTTGCAACCGGGTTATGCAGGCGTTGACAACCCGCTTTATGAAGAAGCCAAAAATTCTAATGATCATGTTGTTTTAATGCTCGGCGACGCAAAAGAGAGTCTTTCAAGTTTGAAAGAAGCAAGAAGCGCTTCTTCCAAATCGAAATCGTCGGATGTTCCGGGTGCTGAAAAAGGAAGCGATGAATACGTTCTTAATTCTTGGTTTGCCGACGCAAAAAATGTAATTATCGTTCCCGGTTACGGTATGGCACTTTCACAGGCTCAACCTCTTGTTAAACAGCTCACTCAGGAACTTGAACAGGAAGGTAAAAATGTTGAATTTGCAATTCATCCTGTTGCCGGCAGAATGCCCGGACACATGAACGTTTTACTTGCGGAAGTTGATGTTCCGTACGAAAAACTCCATGAAATGGACGAAATAGACGATAAGTTCAAGGAAACAGACCTTGCTATTGTTATCGGTGCAAACGATGTTATTAACCCCGCTGCAAATACTGCAGAAGGAACTCCGATTTACGGTATGCCTGTTTTAAGCGTCAACGAAGCCAAACATGTTCTTATATTGAACTTCGATTTACAACCCGGTTATGCAGGAGTTGACAACCCGCTTTATGAAGAAGCTCAAAATTCTAATGACCATGTTATTTTAATGCTCGGTGACGCCAAAGAGAGTCTTTCAAGCTTAAAAGATATAAGAAGTGCCTCTGTTGAAGAAGCTGCTCCGGCAGATGAAAATGCGGGCAGTGATGAAGATGTTCTTCGTTCTTGGTTTACCGATGCTAAAAACATAATCATCGTTCCCGGTTACGGCATGGCGCTTTCACAGGCTCAACCTCTTGTTAAGCAACTAACTCAAGAATTTGAGCAAAAAGGCAAGGATGTTGAATTTGCAATTCACCCCGTTGCCGGCAGAATGCCCGGACACATGAATGTTTTACTTGCGGAAGTTGATGTTCCGTATGAAAAACTCCATGAAATGGACGAAATAGACGACAAGTTCAAAGACACTGACCTTGCAATTGTTATAGGCGCCAACGACGTTATTAACCCTGCGGCTAACACTGCAGAGGGAACTCCGATTTACGGCATGCCTGTTTTAAGCGTAAACGAAGCTAAACATGTTCTTATCTTGAACTTCGACTTGCAACCCGGTTATGCAGGAGTTGACAACCCACTCTATGAGGAAGCTCAAAGCTCAAATGATCATGTTATCTTAAGTCTCGGAGATGCAAAAGAAAACATTCAAAAGCTTTTAAAATTGCTATAATAATTAAAGATAAAAAGACAGCCGACTTCGTTCGGCTGTTTTTTATTTGATTTTTTTA
>CABTZO010000010.1 GCA_902489335.1 uncultured Oscillospiraceae bacterium
ATTGTCTATATCTTGCCCAAGTTGTTTTTGTTTGCCGTCCTTTGCTCTTATAAACAATGTATAAGGACTCAGAAATTCCCTATATGATTGATAAGCGTTAGACTTTGATATCGGCAGATATATCCTTATATCATCATTCATATCACTTGTCATGCCACTGATAGAAGGAAGATTTTTAATTATTGTTGAGTTTTCAAAACTCATCTCATATTTTTTATCTTTACTGTCATAAACACTAAAAGAAATTTTTGAAAACTTCTTGGATATCCCCGAATTTTTCTCAATTTGTCCCTTTGCATTGCGTTTATATTCCGGAGAATAAACAAGAGCTTGGTTTTCATATTTATATATATTATTTTCCTTTAAAATTTTGCTGAAAGATTCATCGTCTAAAAATATTATATTGCCGTTTAAATATACTTTGTCTTTCTTATTTTCAACAGTTTTAAAAGCTTTTCCGTCTCCGCCGACTTTATCTATTTTTGACATTGCATCTTTTGATAAATCTTTTTTGTATACCTCAAAACGCCCTACCGACATTTGATGTGAAATTTCAGTCTGCGCAACATTCTCGTTTTTATTTAAAATGTTTTGTAAATTCATTACATCAGCTTGTTTAATCGAAGAATTTTTATCTGATTTGCTCTCCGGCGTCAAAGCATAGTCAAAAGTTTCAGTGTTTATTCCCATCTGCGCCTTAAATGTGCTGTTAAGATATGACACAAAACTGTTTGCACAGACAAATAATATAACGGACAAAGACAGAGCAATAATTGTTGTTCTGTATCTGCTTTTTGATCTCTTGTAATATTTTTGAGAGAGGACTCCCTCAAATCCAAAAGTTTTCGAGATTAGAGGTGAAACCTTATAGTTTCTTTTGCCTTTTAATTTGATATTTTTATTTTCTTTAATCGCAACAATAGGTGTGACTTTTGTTCCCTTAATTAAAGGAATAGAAGCCGAAATCAGAACCGTTATATATGTGATTATAATCGGCAATAAAATAGCTAAAGGTGAAATATGAAAAACAAATTTATCGGCGGTAGGTGTCAAAAGGCTGTTAAAAACATCTCCCGTTTTCCAAAGCGTAATTCCCATTCCCGCACAGCCAAGCAAAATACCCAAAGCAATGCCAAAAATTGATATAGCATTTGCCTCAAACAAAACACTTTTTAACAATTGTTTTCTCGTTGCGCCTATTGAAGACAGCATTCCGAATTCTTTTGTGCGGCTTGACACGGAAATGGAAAAAGAATTGTAAATAAGTGAAACTGAACCGACAAAAATTATAACGATAAAAATCAGTGCCAAAATATAAAACGGTTTCTTTATTTCACTGTTCGGTGAAAAACAGTTAATATCGAAAAGCAACGTTTTTGAAACCTTTTTTTTGCCATATTTTTTGCTTAAATCGGACAAAATGGATCCGCCTTTTAACGGTTTTGCTACCGATAAAAACGCTGTGTATTTGCCACTTGTCGTTGAACTTTTATCATTTACGGTAAAAGCTGAATATCCGGGACTGTCAACAGGATTCATTTGGTTTCTTTTATAAAACCCGACTATTTTATATGTATTTTGGAACCGGACATCTAATTTTTCGCTTTCCTCATAAAATCCATCTGTTTGAGTAAGCACCTTACCGTTATTTAATCTTTGTCCTACGCCTAAGTTTATTTTTTCATTTAATTTGTAATTGTCTTCACCGTTTTTTTCTAAATTTGACGGCAAAATAATTTCGTTTTGATTTTGTGGCATTCTGCCTGAAGTTAATTTTACAGAAACCTTGTCTGTAAAATTATCGCAAATTGCTTCTATGCTTAAATATGGTTTGTTATCATTTTTGATTTTAGAATAACCTATGTGTTGAAAATATTTAAAGTCCTTAATATCTTTATTTTTCGATAAATTGTCCAGTTCCTCTTTGTCAATATCTCGCACAGTAATATGATAATTGCCTTCCGTTCTTTTTAGCTCGTTTTCCATATTAAAGAGAGTTGATGAAACAAATGAAATAACGGCAGTAAATAACGAAGCACTCAAAATTACGCCTATTATTGTGGCAACTGTTCGCTTCTTGTTGAGAAGCATTTGCTTTAGAGTAAGTTTATTAAAAACGTTCATTTTTAATTACCTCATCTCTGACAATTTTTCCGTCGGAAATCTCAATTATTCTGTCTGCTTGTTCTGCTATATTGTTATCATGCGTTACCATAATCAACGTTTGATTAAAATCGCGATTAGATTTTTTAAGTAAATTTATTATGTCTGCAGAAGATTTACTGTCTAAATTTCCGGTCGGTTCATCGGCTAAAACGATTGCAGGTGAAGTTATCAAACTGCGACCGATTGCAACTCTCTGTTGCTGTCCGCCCGATAATTCATTTGGAAGTTGGTTTTCCTTGCCCGTCAACGAAAGCATTTCAATCATTTCTTTTAGCTCTTTTTCATTTACTTTTCTTTTATCCATGAGCAGCGGTAAAGTTATATTCTCCTTAACGGTTAAAACAGATATTAAATTATAAAATTGGTATATCAGTCCCACTTCTCTTCTTCTGAATATCGCAAGTTTTTCTTTGCTCTGTGAATATAGATCAACACCGTCAATATAAATTTTTCCGCTGTCGGGCTTATCAACTCCGCCTATCAAGTGTAAAAGTGTTGATTTTCCCGAACCCGAAGCTCCTATAATGGCGACGAATTCACCTTTATTTACCGTAAACGAAACATCATTAACGGCATTTACAACATTTTCTCCGGCTTTATAAATCTTTTTTAAATTTTCAACTCTTAAAATTTCCATAATAATTCCTCCCGATTACAATAAAAACATAATCGGATGACAATGAAGTGACATTAAAGTGACTCTTTAGTCACTATAAAATTCCTTTGTAAAATTTAACCTCAAAACAAGCACCTTTGTCGGTGTTATAAGCTTCAACCGAAGCGTTGTGTCTTTCAATCACAGATTTTGCAATTGCAAGTCCTATTCCGAAATTTTTATCGTCGGCTTTTTCGTCTTTATAAAATCTGTCAAAAATAAATTTAATATTTTCCGGATCAAAACCCTTGCCCGTATCTTCGATTTTTACTCCCGTATAAAGAGGAGAATCATAAATTTTAATGTAAACTTTTCCATAAGGAGGAGTATGTTCAATAGAATCTTTGATTATATTTGAAAACGCTTCTTCCAACCATTTGAAATCTCCGTTTACATCAAAATTTCTTTTGTTTTCAAAGATTATATCAACTTGATTAAATTCCGATATTGTCGATAAATCTTCATAAACAACTTTATTTATTATCTCGTTTAAAGAAATTTTTTCTGTTTCAAGATTTACAGCTTTATTTTCAATTTTGGAAAGCTTAAGCAAGGCTAAAATCAACCATTCTAAGCTTTCCGTCTTTATTTTTATCTGATAAAGCAACTTTTTTCTCTCTTGTTCATCTAAATTTTGAGATAAAAGCCTCGTCAACATCAAGTCCACAGAGGTTAAAGGCGTTTTAATTTGGTGTGATATATCAGCAAGAAAGTCTGACAAAACATTTCTCTGTTTGTTTAAATCTTCTGTAACCGCTCTTAATTTTCTTAAAATTTTATATATTTCAGAGCTTAAAAGCGATAAATCTCCCTCGTTATATGATTTTATGCTCAACATCATATCGCCTTTTTCTGCGATTATTTGAATTTTTTCCGTCAGATTTCTCAAGTTATAAAAAATTCTGTAATTTATCACAAAATCGCGTATTATAATCGATAATCCTACGAGTGCCGCCAATATTGACAGTTTTGGATTTATGTAAAAAAACATGACCGTCAATATGACAGTCAGAATAATATCCGAAATAAAGATTATTTTAAATTGTCTGTTTCTAAATATCCACAAGCTATTTAATCACCTTATATCCAAGACCTCGTACGGTCTTTATAATTTTAGGATTTTGGCTGTCGTCTTCAATTTTTTCTCTCAATCTCTTTACATAGACAGTCAGAGTATTGTCATTGACAAAATTTCCCGCCAAATCCCAAATTTCGCTCAACAACTGTTCCCTGCTTATTAAAGTTCCAGGTCGCCTGATTAAAATCAAAAGAATTTTATACTCAAGAGAAGACAAAAAGATTTCTTTTCCGTCTTTGAAAACCTGTGCCGTATCCAAATTGATTGTTACATTTTGAATCTTAACCTGTGTTTCACCCGATTGTTTTTTCATTCTTCTGTAAATTCTTGCAAGCAATTCACCGGAACGAAAAGGTTTAGATATATAATCGTCCGCGCCCAAAGAAAATCCGGTTACAACACTCGCTTCGTCATCAAGCGCAGTTAAAAATATAATCGGAATATGTGTAAATTTCTCTTTTACATAAGTGCAAAATGCAAATCCGTTGCCGTCTTTCAAAGTTATATCAAGCAAAATCAAGTCAATTTGGTTTTCAAGCAAAATCCCTTGAGCCTTCTTTTGCCCGTCGGATGTGAAAACCGAGTAGCCTTCATTTTCAAGTAAACTTTTTAAATTTGCTAAAATTGATTTGTCGTCTTCAACGATTAGAATATTATTCATTGTAACTGTCAAGAACCTGAATTATCTGCTCGGGTTTTTCGATTAAAACCGTCGCACCTTTGTCGATTAAAAAATCTCTGCTTCTAAAGCCCCATAAAACCGCGATTAAATCGAGATTTGAATTTTTGGCGGTCATAACATCAACTTCGGAATCTCCGACATAAACACTTTCATCGGCAACGGAATTTAATAGTTCCAATGCCTTCTCTACTTCATCCGGATAAGGTTTTTTTCTTATCTTATCGCTTTGACCTATCGCCACATCGATTAAACCGTCAAAATAAATTTTTGTTAAATTTTTCACTTCTCGGTCGCTTTTGTTGGAAACAACCGCCATTTTATATCCGTCGTCTTTAAGTTTTTTTATAACCGGGATCATTCCGTCGTAAGGCTTTGTTTTGTTGTTGCAATTTTCTGCATAATGAGATTTGAAAGTTTTGAAAACATCATCAAAATCTTCATTTTCTGTTCCGCCCGGCAAAGCTTTATCAACTAAAACTTTAACTCCGTTTCCGACAAAATTTCTTATTTCTTCTATCGTTCTTTTCGGATATTTATACTTTTCAAGAGCAAAATTCACGCTGTCTCGTAAATCTTCCAAAGTGTCAAGTAAAGTTCCGTCCATGTCGAATATTACAGTGTTTTTCATTTTTCCTCTTCCACTTTTTCCATCGGCAGCTGTCCGACTACTTCAAATTTTCTCATAACACTCCAAAGATGTGCATTAATATGTATTGCATATCCACAACCGTTTGATGTCAACCAGTCTGTTGCTCGAAGCTCCGGTATACCGTAACTTGCAAGTATTGTCATAATTACTCCGCCATGCGTTATTATTGCGGTATCTGTTATTCCGCTTTTGAAAACTCCGTTTACTATTTTTTCAAAACACTTACAGATCCTTGCTCCAAACTCGGATGAGCTTTCTCCTCCGGGAGGGGAAGCATCATCTTCTCCCGAGAGCCATCTTGGGAAAGTGTCTTCTTTTTGAAGCTCTTTGGCTGTTTTTCCTTCAAATTCTCCAAAATTACATTCTTTCAATTCTTGCACTTCAATCGGGTTTAAGTCCGGATATAAAATCTTTGCTGATTCCACCGCTCTCTTTAGAGGACTTGAAATCAAAGCATCAGCCTTGGGATAAACAAATTCTTTTTTCATTTGCTCAAGTTGTTCTATTCCCTCTTTACATAGAGACGGATCCATATGTCCTACATATCTTCCCTCGAGATTTTCTTTTGTCAGTCCGTGTCTCAGTAAGTAAATTCTGTAGGTCTTCATTTGTTTCTCCATTTAATATATAATATTACTGTCAGTATTTTATTGAGGTGATTTTTTGAATACAACAGTTTCCGATCTCGGCGCAAGAATAGCAAAACTCAGAAAAAAAAGCAAGAAAAATCAAAAACAAGTCGCAAACGACTTGGGTATTTCTCAAGCTCTTTTATCTCATTATGAAAACGGAATACGAGAATGTGGACTTGATTTTCTTAAAAAGATAGCCGACTACTACAAGGTAAGTTGTGATTTTCTTTTAGGCCGCGATTTCGGTCAAATTAATTTGACAAAGTTCAATAGGATTGTTGACAGCGATGATGACTCTGTTTTGTCATTGGAAACCTTGTGTAAAATTCATCTTTCTTTACTCTGCAAAATTTCCGATGATGAGAGATTGAAGAAAAACACCATTGATTTTTTGTCGGTTTCTGACTATTTACTTTTAAACTATGCCGTAAAAAACGGCTTGTTACCCAACAGTTGGCTGGGCAGTCAAATTAAACCAAAGCAATTGGATTTTTTAAATACTGCCTGTATAAACAGTTTGGGAGTCGAAGATGAAAATATCACGAACAAAAACTCTAAATCAGCCGTTCCCACCTGCATAAAAACACTTGAAAAACATGTTTATGAATACTTTAATCTTTCTGTTGCCGAGCTTATGTAATTAAATCAACATTTCTTTATATAATTTTCTGTATGAAAGTGATGATTTTTTCCAGCTGAAATCTTTTGAAAGCGCTGTTTTAACTGCTTCTTGCCATCTCTTTGAATCATTGTAGTAAAGGTTTATTGCTCTTATAACAGCATCTTTCATATCATGCGCATTGTAAGTTTCAAATGTAAATCCATAACCGCTTTTATCCCCGCAGTCAACAACTGTGTCAGACAGCCCACCGGTTTTACGAACTATCGGCAGAGTTCCGTAACGCATTGCTATCATCTGTGCAATTCCGCAAGGTTCAAACTTCGATGGCATTAAGAAAAGATCACTGCCGGCATACATTTTCTTTGAAAGATCTCCGGAAAATTCAATTTTAACCCTAACCTTGTCAAAATGTCTTTGCTCTAAACCTCTAAAATAGTTTTCGTAATATTTGTCGCCTGTGCCAAGGACTAAAAATTTAAAATTATAAGCATCCAGCAATTCATCCATAACTGCGCAGATTAAATCTATACCCTTTTGACTGACAAGCCTTGAAACAAAAGACAAAACAGGCTGTCCGTCATCTTCAAGCCCAAAATCTTCCAACAGGGCTTTTTTATTTTTTCTTTTGTTATTCGGTTTTTCTGCCGAGAAGGGATAATAAGCTGCAGTTTGGGGATTATATGTATCTTGATCGATTCCGTTGATTATTCCGGATAATTTCCAAACATTCTGTCGCAAAACAAAATCGAGTCCATAACTGAACCACGGATCTAAAATTTCTGTCGCATAATTGGGACTGACTGTGTTTATTCTGTTTGCACATTCAATGCCACCCTTCATGAAGTTGATGTCATTGTTGTATTCTAAAATAGACTCATCCTGTTCACCGACACCCAATACATCTCCGGAAATAAATTTTCCGTAAGTGCCCTGATATTGAATATTATGTATAGTCAACAGAGTTTTAAGATTTTCAAATCCTTGAACATGAGAATAAAAGAGTCTGTAAAACACAGGAATCAAAGCTGTTTGCCAATCATTACAATGAATAATATCCGGCATGAAATTTAAGTGCAGTAAAGTTTCCAAAACAGCCTTTGAAAAGAAAGCATATCTCTCGGCATCGTCAAAATGGCCGTAAATTCCGTCGCGTTTGAAATAATATTCATTGTCGACGAACAAGAATTCAACTCCGTCCAACCTTAGAGAAAAGATTCCACAATAACAGTTTCTCCATGAAAGAGGAACATAAAAATGTGTCAAGAATTTCATTTTGCTTTTATATTCTTCCGCAATCGCAGAATACAAAGGCATGATAACCTTTATATTAACTCTGTCTTTTTTTAGTTGTTTAGGCAAAGCATAGGCAACCTCACCCAATCCCCCGCTCACAGCAAAAGGATATGCTTCGGATGTTGCATATAAAACTTTCAAACGACTACCCCCTTTATACCGTCGCTTTCTTTGAAATGTAAACAGGGAAAACAGCGTCCCCCGAAAGATATCTTTCTTCGTTAATAATTACTTCTTTATCGGTAATGACCGCATTTAACTTTGAGTTTTTGCGGACTGTTGTTCCCTGCATCAAAATTGAGTTCTTAATATGAGCTCCCTCTTCAACAACAACATCTCTGAATAAAACAGAATTTTCGACTTTCCCGTTAATAATACAACCGTCTGCAATCAGAGAATTGCTTACATCTGCATCAAGTCCGTATGTTGCCGGTATGTTGTCTAAAACTTTTGTGTTTATAGGATTAGAACTGTCAAACAACTGTTCTCTGTTTTTAAGTTCAAGTAAATCCATATTCATATTATAGTAGTCTAAAATTGATGAAACCATATCACAGTAGCCTTCAATTTTATAACCATACACTTTAAGATCTTTTACGCTTGGAGCAATTACATCTTCAGAAAAATGAATTTTTTCTTTTGAATACGCTTCTTCAGTAATTTCTTTGAAAAGAGAGCTTTTCATTATCATTATGTTTAATGAATAATCTGTCTTTTCTTTTTTGTGTGTTTGAGTAGTCTTGATTTTATCTACTTTTCCGTCCTCAGCTGTTTTAAGTTTCATAATGCCCGGCAAATCAGGAACTATTCCATTTTTGTAGGCAATCGTTATATCAGCTTGTTTTTCTTCGTGAAAACGCATTAAATCTCTAAAATTGAAATTATAAACTGAATTTGCGTCTGTAAGTAAAACATACTCTTTATTGGATCTCTCAACAAAATGCATATTAGAATGTAAGGCGGCAATTTTGTTTTCTGCAGAATGGGCCGAAAGCTCACTCGCACTATAAGGAGGAAGTAAAAACAATCCGTCTTTTTTTCTGTCTAAATCCCAAGGTCTTCCGGAACCTATGTGATCCATGAGGGAACGATAATTGCTTTTTGTAATTATTCCAACTTGCGAAATTCCTGCATTCACCATATTAGAAAGCGGAAAATCTATGAGACGATAGCGACAGCCAAAGGGAAGAGAAGCAATTGTCCTAAAATTTGTCATCTGGTTTACTGCAAATTCATAGGAACTGGAATATATTAAGCCTAAAACATTATTCGGTCTCATATTACTGCTCCTCTCTCAACATCATTCTCTATTACTTGTTTCGTACCGATTTTAGCATTTTGACCTACGACAAGATTTTCGCCAATAACTGTAATACCCCAATCGTTAACATCCATGTCTTCCGGCCTACCGCCAATTTGTGCGCCCTCTTCAACAACTACATTTTCTGCTATTATTGAATACTCAATGACCGCATTCTTCTTTATTGTGCAGCCCGGCATTATAAAGGAATCTCTGATTACAGCACCTTTTTCGACGGTTACATTTGCCGAAAGAATCGAAAAATCAACTTGTCCTTCAACATAACAACCTTCCGCCAACATAGAATTTTGAACTTTAGAAGATTTTGAAAGATACTGAGGTGCAGACGAAGGGCTGCGAGAATAAATTTTCCAGGTCGGGTCCCCTATATCAAAGCCTATTGAAGGCGATAAAAGATCTATATTTGCAAGCCATAAACTGTCAAGTGTTCCGACATCTCTCCAATATCCCTCAAAAGGATAAGCAAAAATTGAACGACCTTCCCTGTGCATTTTTGGAATAATATCTTTACCAAAGTCATTACTTGAATGTGGATCGTTTTCATCATCAATCAAAACTTTTTTTAAAACAGGCCAACTAAAAACATAAATTCCCATGGACGCCTTATTAGTTGTCGGATGTTTCGGCTTTTCTTCAAAAGACTTTATTTTATTGTTATCATCAACAACCATCAATCCGAATCTGGATGCGTCTTCCCATTCAACTTCAATCATGGCAATAGTGCAGTCAGCCTTTTTTTGCTTATGATATTCAATCATCTTTGAATAATTCATCTTATATATATGGTCTCCCGATAAAATCACAACGTAATCAGGATTATATTTTTCAATGAAATGAATGTTTTGATAAATGGAGTTTGCAGTGCCTTTATACCACTGTGTATTTTTCTGTCTTTGATAGGGTGGCAAAATATGCACTCCGCCAAAATTTCTGTCTAAATCCCAGGGGGATCCGTTTCCAATGTAGTCATTTAATTCCAGAGGCTGATATTGAGTCAGGACCCCAACCGTGTAAATGCCCGAATTGACACAGTTGGAAAGAGGAAAATCAATAATTCTGTATTTTCCGCCAAATGGGACCGCGGGTTTTGCCATTTTTTTTGTTAAAACTCCTAACCTGCTTCCTTGACCTCCGGCGAGTAGCATCGCAATATTTTCTTTTCTTTGCTTCATTTGTTACTCCTTTACTATATATATAGCACTGTTGCCTGCAATATTAATATTCAAACTATTAGTCCTGTTGTGTAAACTTTCTTTATGTAATATGATTCTGCCTTTTGAAGAAAATCCCGTGCCGCCATATTTAACACTGTCCGAGTTAAAAACAACTCTGTATTTTCCCTTATCCACGCCGATTTTATAGTTTTCTCTGTCGACCGGCGTAAAGTTGAAAATTGCAATTATCGTGTCACCGTTTTGATCAAGTCTCTCAAATGCAACAACGGAATTTCTATTGTCGTCACTCACAATCCATTTAAATCCATCCCAATTTTGATCGTTTTCCCAAAGCGGTGAATTCTCTTTATAAAAACAGTTTAAATCTTTCACATAGGTTTGCAGTTGCTTATGCTTTTCATAACCTAATAAAAACCACTCTATAGAAGAAGAAAAGTTCCATTCGGCAAATTGACCGATTTCAGTACCCATAAACATAAGCTTTTTACCGGGATGTGCGAACATATAGGCAAAAAAGGTTCTGTTTTCAGCAAATTTTCTGATGTAATCATACTTATTGTTACTGTCTCCGGGAGTTTTATCGATAAGCGATTTTTTCCCATAAACATTTTCATCATGAGAAATCGGCAAAATATAATTTTCAGAAAACGCATAAAACATTGAGAAGGTCAATAAATTATGATTGTATTTTCTGCTAAGGCCGTCTAAATTCAAATACTTAATCAGATCATTCATCCAACCCATATTCCATTTAAAGTTGAATCCCAAGCCGCCGACATCAACAGGCTTGGTTATTAAAGGAAAGGCGGTGCTTTCTTCAGCAATCATAAGAGCATTCGGAAAGCTTTTAAAAATTTCAGTATTTAATTTTTTTAATAAAGCAGTAGCCTCCAAATTTTCTCTTCCGCCAAAAGAGTTTGCTTCCCATTCTCCGTCTTCTCTGCCATAGTCTAAATATATCATTGCGGAAACGGCGTCTATTCTGAGACCGTCAATATGATATTTTTCAAACCAATATCTTGCATTTGAAATCAAAAAGCTCTGAACTTCTTCTCTGCCGTAGTCAAAGACTTTGGTTCCCCAGCCCTTATGCTCGCCCTTTTTCTCATCTTGATATTCGTAGCAACAACCACCGTCAAATTCGGCAAGTCCGGCTTCATCTTTTGGAAAATGAGCGGGTACCCAGTCTAAAATAACCCCGATACCGTTTTGGTGAAAGACATCAACAAGATGCATAAACTCTTTTGGCGTACCAAATCTCGAAGTTGGCGCAAAATAGCCAATTATTTGATATCCCCACGAGGCATCAAGCGGATGTTCACTTATAGGCATTAATTCAACATGGGTATATCCCATTTCCTTTACATAAGGAACAAGTTCTTCCGCTAATTTGTCATAAGAATAAAAATTTCCATCCGGGTATCTTTTCCAAGATCCCAAATGAACTTCATATATATTTATAGGTGAAGAGTACGGATTTAAAGCTTTCCTATCTTCATAATACTGTTTGTCTTGCCATTTATATCCGTTGATATCATAAATTTTTGAAGCCGTTGACGGGCGAAGTTCCATGTGAAAACCATATGGATCACTGCGAAAATGCTTCTTTTCGTCCGGTCCATAGAGTAAATATTTATAATTATCAAAAGTTTTTATGTTTTCATCTTTTATTCGAACTTCCCAAATCCCTTTATCAGTAATTTTTTCCATGGGATTCGCACTTTGGTCCCAATCGTTAAAATCACCGACAACAAAAACCGCACGGGCATTAGGAGCCCAGGTCCTGAAAACATAAAAATGTCCTTCTCGATGGCAACCTAAGAATTCATAAGCTTTGAAATTATTTCCTTGATGAAACAGAAAGGTCGGATATTCTAAAGACATGATACCTCGTTTTTAAAACTTAAAGTTGATTTTATAAACATCTGTATTTTTAAATATATTAACAGATTTAGGACAACAAAACAATAAATCATAACAAAAAGTAAAGATTTATTGACAAACTATTTTCTATTTTTTGAACAGTTCTTAATAAAATTTATCAAATATTACAAAAATAAGTAAATTTTTCTTGATTTATTGAAAATTATATATTATAATCAGTTCACATAGAAGTCTTTACATACATAAAAACTTAATTATTTGTTTATTTTTGCATGTATTGACTGAATATTAATCTAAACGAAAGAGAGGGGTAAAGACAAATGAACGAGAAACCTATGATTTCTTCTGAAGAAAATATGATAGGCGAAGCCCTTATGAGAGTAAGCAACACTCTTGAAGCTCAAAGACTTACAAAATCTTTGGATTATCAAGAAAAACTTAGAAAAAGATCAAACACTAAGTTTACAATTTCAATTATTTTACTTATTGTTCTTTTCTTGTTATTGGTTCTTACCGGAGTTGCAACAATTCTTATCTGGAAATTTGCCGGTCCTGTTCAAGACAAACTGATGCCATTTATGGGTGAAATGTTCTCAGGAATGGGAAGATTGTTTAACAACTTAGTTGATTCTTCAGATTACCTTCCTGTACTTGTAAGACAAATGACCGAAATGCTTGATCAGTTGATTATTACAATGAAAGGTATGAACAGTCTTAACCTTGGAGGAATGCTATCTCAACTTGGTCAAATGCTTGGCACTTTGAACGTTCTCTTGTTAACTGTAGTTGACATGATGCAAGGAATGAACTGCATGATGCAAGGACTTCCGAAGATGCTCGGTGGTGTTGGCGAAATGTTAGCTCCCGTTATCGATTCAGCCGGTGGAATGATGGCCGGAATGACAGAGATTATGGGCAAAGGCGGAGATCTTGTCAATGCTATGCTTGACGGAATTGATCCGGCTGTTATCACAGGAATGGTTTCCAATATCGGCAACATGATGTCAGGCGCTGTTGAAGGAATGAATGACTTGTTTGGTAAGCTAAAAGACATTGACATGAGTGGACTTTGGAACGCAGGTTCTACACTTATGAATACAATGATTCAAGCTATGCAAAAGTTCGCTGATGCAATGAACAAGATTTTGAAATTCTTTGGTTAAACCTCTCTTGATTTAATGGAGAAATAATATTACAACCCTCACAAATGTGAGGGTTGTTTTTTGCATTAACACAAATGGAAACAAGCTTACATATTAAAATACTAAAAAATGCATAATGGTTATTATTATATTTTAACTTAAATAACAAATTGCTTTGCATAAAAACCACCGATTCTCATTAAAGAACCGGTGGTTTTAAATTACTTATTAAAACTGTAATTTGGAATCCAAATAATCAACAAGCTTCGATATTTTTATTCTTTCTTGTTTCATCGTGTCTCTGTCACGAATTGTTACTGATGCATCTTCAAGAGAATCAAAATCAAATGTTATGCAATAAGGAGTTCCGATTTCATCTTGTCTTCTATATCTTTTACCAATTGAACCGGTAACGTCAAATTCAACATTAAAGCGTTTTGCAAGCAACTCGTAAACTTTTTCTGCATCTGCCGTTAATTTTTTAGACAAAGGCAAAATTGCAGCCTTAACCGGTGCTATTGCCGGGTGGAAACGAAGCACTGTTCTAACATCATTCTTGCTCTCGTCGATAACTTCTTCATCATACGCTTCAACAAGCAAAGCAAGTGCGATTCGTTCAACACCGACTGACGGTTCAACGACATACGGAATATAGCGTTCGTTTGTATCAGGATCAAAATATTCCATACTTTTTTTGCTTACTTTCTGATGTTGAGTTAAGTCAAAATCAGTTCTTGAAGCAACGCCCCAGAGTTCTCCCCAACCAAAGGGATATAAATATTCAAAATCGGTTGTTGCATTAGAATAATGAGACAATTCCTCTTTTTCATGGTCTCTCATTCTCAAATTTTCTTCTTTTACACTGAGAGAAAGTAACCAATCCTTGCAATAGTTCTTCCAATAATCAAACCACTTTATTTCTTCTCCGGGTTTACAGAAAAATTCCAGTTCCATCTGTTCAAATTCTCTTGTTCTAAAAATGAAGTTACCCGGAGTTATTTCATTTCTGAAAGATTTTCCGATTTGACAAATTCCAAAAGGTATCTTCTTTCTTGTTGTTCTCTGCACATTTAAGAAATTGACAAATATTCCCTGCGCAGTTTCAGGACGCAAGTAAAGTTGACTCTGTGTATCTTCCGTTACGCCTTGAAAAGTTTTAAACATCAAGTTAAATTGTCTTATATCAGTAAAATTACAACTCTGACAATTCGGACAGACTATATTATTTTCTTTTATATATTCGCTCATTTTTTCAGCAGACCAACCCGCCGGATTGACGCCTGTTTCTTCAATGAGTTTATCCGCACGATGACGAGTTTTACATTCTTTACAATCCATAAGCGGATCAGAAAATCCTCCGACATGCCCAGATGCAACCCAGGTTTCCGGATTCATAAGTATGGCAGCATCAAGTCCTACATTATAAGGGTTTTCACGAACAAATTTTTCCCACCATGCAGATTTGATGTTTTTCTTAAATTCAACTCCTAAGGGACCATAATCCCATGTGTTGGATAATCCTCCGTAAATTTCACTTCCGGGATAAACAAAGCCTCGCGTTTTACAGAGCGAAACAATCTTTTCCATCGTCTTATCAGTGTTTAACATTTAAGCCCCCTATTTCAAGTAAATACAATAGAAATCTTAATATAGAGAGCCTTAAAAGTCAAGAAATGACAATAGTTTATAGATTAATAATCTTTTGCCAGGTTATACTTGTTTTTTATCTAATAATTCTTTTATAAGTTTTGATATTTCTTCGGACATAAATTTGAAAGCTTTTATATTAATTTCTTCAGATAAAAGTTCGTTTTCCGGCAAGTCTTCGCCGGTTATTGGGTCTTGGCCGAACGAAAGCCTATCTAAATAAAGCTTCATTGTTTGCAGTTCTTTGAGTCTTTTCGTTTCTAACATTTTTTGCAAAGAGTAATCATCATACAGGAGCCTGAATTATTTACAATCGCTTTTCCGCTTTTTGAAAAATCCGTCGCAGAATCAAATATGAAATCTATAACTTCTCTGCCATCGGTTTTTACATATCCCCACTTGCCATTTTTCTTGGCACAAGCATAGCCGTTCTTGGATGAATGTATTTCATCATATTTGAAGTCAACAATTGTCCTACCCTTTGAATCTATAAGTCCCCATTTTTGATTTTTTCTTGCCGCAAAATAACCTTTATCTTCAATTAGCGGAAAAATATCATCAAATGGTTTATCACAGACTCTCTTTAGATTTTTATCATAAATATAAAATTTATCTGTTTTCATTATTATATATCCAAAATTTTCAAAATTATTATTTGAAAATCTGATGTCTTTTCCCTCTAATTTATTTTTGATTGCACCTTTATCGTCAATAAAATACCATGAGTTATCTTTTAAAACCATCGCTTTTTTATTGTTAAAGTTTGATGCAAAAGTATAATCACCAAATTTTTCCCCATTTTTCACATTCAAAAAACTAAAAGTATTATCTTTCATTATAGGTGTAATATCTGAATATATTCCCAAATATTCAATATCCATCAATTTATATCTGCGATTACCGTTAAAATCATAATAAGAGTAGTTTTTATCTTTATATCCCGAAATCAATTCATTTTCTTTACTTATTTCTCCGATTTTATCAAACTTTGATAAAACTACTTTTGCCTTATCATCAACCAATGAAGTCTCTTTTTGTGATATCACTGTGAAATACGCTTTATCCTTTAACTCAATAAGCCTTTCGCCCTTTGTATATGGCAAAAATTTAACATAATATTTTCCGTCCAAAATTTTATCAAGATCCTGTGCTTCTCTATTGCTTTTTAAATTTTTTATCTCTTTTATTTCTTTATAAGCTTCTTTATATTTTTCATTTTCACAATAAAACTTAGCTTTTTTCAATCGTGCTTCATCTTTCTTTTTTCCTTTACTTATAACAAGATTGCAGTATTTCATGAAATTATCTTCATCATCATTTATTTTGCTTAATTCAGTTATTTTAAAAGCAATTTTATCTGATGCTCTCAGTTCATAGGCTTCCATAAATGATTTTTGGGCATCATAATATATCTGCTGTTTCTCTAAAGTCTCTGCTTTTTGAATAAGATTTTTATATTTTATTTCACTGTGACCATGAGTAAAAATAATTACTATCCACGATAAAATAAATATAATAAATAAAACTGTGATGACTTTGTTGTTTTTTAATGTAGAGCTTTTTGAGAATATTTCCATATTATTGTAACTCCTTTTTTATCAGCCGTTTCTTGCCCTATTTTTTGAAGTTCTTCTGTCATTTTTTTGTTTGATTGAACTTCTTCCGGCAAATAAATAACCATTATCTTCGAAGATATATTTTTTAATTCTGTTTTTTCCCCGTTTTCATTTGTGATATGGTTCAACTTTTTGACATCTTTATTGAATTTATTTGACAAATGATAAATTTGCTTTTTTAAACTCTCACTGTCCAAAACATAGTCGTCTTCCTTTTTTACCGAATTTATATCGTGAAAGGAAGAGTAGGTTTTAGAAAAAATATTTATCGAATAGACTTCATATAAATCAACGTTGCCACCTTTATTTTTATATCCGTCTATTCCCTGCCCTTCCTTTACAGACATAATTTCATTGTCGTTTTTAAATACACTTACAAAAAATTTTCCCATTTGAAAATTATGTAAATCCCAAATAGAAAAGTTTTCCAGTAATTTTGACAAATCATCAGATTTTACCCAAGCCTTTGTTGAAGCTGCTTGTCTTATACTGTAATTTTTCTTTGATCTTATTATTCCGTATGGTCTCAATTTGTAAGAAACCACAACATTTACACTCTGCTGATCTGCTAAAAAGTTAGACATTGAAAAATCTAAACCGTCAAAGCCGTTATCAATACCATGCCTTATCAAAAATTTATCGATATTATTGCCATTGTTAATGTATTGCTTAGAAATGTTTTTACATATTAACGGAGCAATTATAAGATTTGCCGCCTCATTACTTATTTGTTTGCCGCTCATAAGACTTAGAGTTTTAACTGTTGACATAGGATCTTTACAGATTTCTTGATATTTTTCTATAACCGATTTTGACACCGATTCATAGTTTTCTCGATTTTCTGCAAGTTTTTCGCTGTAATCTAAAATTCCGTTTATATCATTTAAATTTTTTATATCCTTAATATCTTTTTGAACAAAATCGGACATATCATAAATACTTTTAACAAGATTATCTGTTTTTTCATCTCCTGAAGGATCCGTATTTAATACTGCCACTTGATCCGCGACATGAAGATATACAGATATTTCTTTCGCAGACATTGAGATTGCATTTTGTATTATGCTTTCTGTCTTTATTATGTAAGCAAACGATAGTAAGGCAGAAAAGAAAACTATAAAAATAGTCAGTGATAAGATTGATTCAATTGTATAATTGCCTCTGTTATCTTTAATCAATTTAAAACCCTCTAATATAATCAGATTTGTAGCAATAAAAGTTTCCCATGTTCTCCCCGGTTTTATATTTTCTTGCAAACATTCCGATAAAAATTGTATTTATATTAACTTTAACTTTATCCGTCCACTTTGTGTAATGCGAAATAATGTTAAAACTTTGATTTTTATTTTTCATATTTATACTTATACACTCTGCAGCTCTTGCAAGCATTGCCTGTTTTTTAGAACTAATATTCAAAGACAGATATGTAAAAAGTTGTAGATATTCTCGGTAGCTCAGACCCAAAGCCATTCCGGATTTGTTTTGTTTATCATCGGTATTGTCTATATTTACTTTTTCGATTTTATTTTGAAATTCATTTAACTTTTGATGCAATTCATCACAAATATTGTCTTTGTTGCTGTCTAAAACAGACTTGATTTGATTTTTAAAATTATCTGCTATCGGTTTGGTGTAGCTTTTTACATAGTTTTGAATTTTTTCTACCATTCTGTTTTTTATTGAGTCAAGTTTTATCTTTTCTTTTTGAATAATATCCTTTTCATTTTTAATAATTGCCCGGCGCAATTCGGTAACCGTCAAACTTATCTCTTTTGAAAATTCTTTTTTTATCTGCCGAATAATTGCATCCGTAATTTTATTGTCCGAAGAATATTTTTTTAATTCATCGTCAAAAATTTTGTTTATTCTCTGCTCAACTTCTGTCGCCGACAACTGTTTCGTTCCTAAATATACTATTTGATTTATTTCCTGTTCGATTGGAGTTAAGACAACTGACAACATCTGATCGGCTTTGCCTTGAATAAAGTTATCGGAATAATTATAAAAAGTGTTTTCTGCTTTACTTATATTATCAGTCGTCAAGTGTGTAATGTATTCGTATATATCGTCTATTTTACTTGTGCCTAATTCATCTAACGTTTTACCTATTACGTTCTTTATCCCCGACGGACTTATTGTAAGTGTCTTAGAATTTTTGAATATGGGAACTGTATTGCCGTTATTTAAAGAAACTAAATCAGTCAAAGATTCTGCAACAGACCAAGTAAACAAAATAATATTTTGAAAAGCTATAACCCCAACACCTGATACACTTGATAAAGCAGTAGCAAAAGCCAGGGCTTTTTCTCTTGTAACCGGATCCGTAAAAATATACATACTGTTTGCTGCCATTCTTATTGCAAAAATTGAAGACCGAGTCAACACTATATTTTTATCTAAATCTTCGTTACCCCATAAGATATATTCTGCTTCCCCGAATCGGCCGGTTACATCTTGAAGTTCTGTTTTACAAGGAAAATATTTGTCTATATATTCCGATATAAGTAAATTATTGTATGCTTTTTTCCCCGTCATACTTATTTTCGAAAGAAAATTCTGTTCTGATGATTGACTTTGTTCCGGTAAATTTACAAAGCTTAAAATCTCATTTCTGGTTCCCTTTGATATATAAGAATTAATATTATCTTTTCCCTTACTAAATACTTTTTCCTTGCTGTCTGCAATAGTTTCCAATGTTTTGATAAAATCTTTAGCCTGTGTTTTATCTTCTGACGAATCAGAAGATATAGGCATAATAAAATCGGGATCTTCCGTAACATTTAAGTCTTCATAAATAAAATCTTTTTCCTTAAGAGTAAATTTTTCGGGATCCGATTTATTATAAAGAGTCGTTAAAAAATCAATATCTTTGTTACATGCATCTATAAGTTCCATATATGTCTGTTTCTCTTCAACAATTTTTTTATAGTCTTTTTCAATTGTTTTTATTTTTGACTCTTCAGTATCTTCTTTTTTACTTTTATTTTCATGATCCGCATAACTTTGAGCTTCATCTTTGATTTTTTGAATTGATTTTATTTTTTCTTTTAAATTTTTTCTGGTTTCCGTCAACTTTTTATCATCAATATTTTTTATGCTTTTTTTTAATGTTTTTAAGTCATTGTCAAAGTTTGATTTTCGCAAGAGTTGTATCTTATCGGATAAATTTTCTATGTTTTTTAATTTGTTTTTTATTTGTCCTATTTGTTTTTTCTGATGTTTATTAAAGTCTATTGCCGTTTTGGCCGACTTTAAAACATTTACTTTTTCCAATATTCCCTCACTTAAATATAAAGGTCCACGAAGTTTCATGTGATCTGTAATTTGCCTTTCTAAAACCTCGGGATTTGCGATACATGAGTTTTTATCAAAACTAATGTTAAATTCTTCCGGTGATAGATTTGTCAAATTATCTTTTTTGCCTGATATCTTTCTCGAAAAAATCCCGTTAACAAAATTTCTGCTGTAAGAGTTTTGCTTGAAAACAGAGTTTTTGGAAAGCAAATTGGATCCGAAATAATATCCCCCGAGCGAAGATAGTTCTGTGTCGTTTTTATTTGTGGCAAAAAGTCCATATAATTCATATAAATCAATGTCATAGGTTGAAGCAACGGCATTTGAAGCAAGATCATCGGCATTTGCAATTTCAGATTTAGCGGTTGATATTTTAAATGCATCTATAATCAAACCTGCACACAAGACCATAGGGACCAAACATAAGGTCAAAAAAATTGAAACGCTTCCCTCAAAATCAATTTTCATTTCGTATCACCTTGTTTTTAGTTTCTTCTATTCGTTGTTTTATTTTTTCTGTTTTATTATTTGATAAATATTTATCGAAAAGTTCTTCGGAAAAATTCATTTGATCAACTGTTTGAGAGGCTTTTATTGCTTTACCGTATGCAGTGTCTTTGAATACCCCTTTTCTCACATCAACTTTGATTTTTTCTGAAAAAAGACCTCTATTTTTTGTAAGAACATAATCCGAATTTTGATTTTCTTCTTTTTTCCCTATCTCTATCCGTTCTATTTCTTTTGTCATGATGTTGTTGGCTTGACTATAACACGATAGGTAATAGCCCACACTCATACTTATTGTTATTAAAAAGAAAAGAACACTTATTACAATCGGTAAAATCAGAGCCATCTCGACAACTTGAACCGCTCCGGAATTTTCCTTAAAGTATTTTGTCAATAACCTCAATCAAATTCCCATTCCCTCTCTCATTTTTTCAAATAATCCGTTTAAAATTTGTCCCATCTGACCTTCGAATATTGCAACTAAAGCTATAACTACAATAATAATCAGGATGATTGCGATTATATTTGTTTCTCCCTTGTTATTTTTAATAAACTCCATAAATTTTTTCTTCATGATACCCTCATTTCATAATATCGGAAAAAAGCGGAACAATAATCATAAAAACGATTCCTATAAACATTAATATTATTGGAAATAATAATCTTTGATCTGCTATTATCGCTTTCTTCTTTACCTTTTGTTTTTTCATTTCAAAATTTTCACCTGATGCCAACAAAAATGTTTCTCTGAGATTATCTCCACCTTTCCTAATGTTTTCCAAAATCAGAAGCACAAATTTTCGTACCTCGTGATTATCCGTACTTTTAGAAAGCTCTTCCAAGGCTTTTGAAAAACTTTCTCCGTTTTCAACTTCTTTATCCGCTTTTTGCATAAGTTTGTAAAATTTTTCATCAGAACTATAAGCCACTTCTTTCCAGGCGTTTTTCAATATTATTCCGGAACTCAAAAGTAGAGTTAACTTTAAATAAACATTCGGCAAAGCAGAATCAATTTCATCACTTATTTGTTTTTTACTGTTATAAAATGATAGGAAAATATACAAACATAGCACTAAAGAAAGTAAATTTATATATATAATTGTTTTATGATTCTCTGAAACAGCCGCTGTTATCAGAGAAAGAAATAAAAACATCAAAAAATAACTTATTTGAGCGGCCGTAATTTCTTTTGCTTTTTTAAGTTTTTCATTTATATTGAAAACATCTGAAATACATTTAAGATTTATTTTAATTAAAGACTTTATTAAAAAACTATTTTTAAATCTATATAAAATAAATTCACCTATAACGAAACTGTCTTTTAATATGAAAATATTATCCTTTATTTCATTTTTTTCCTTTATTTCATTTTTTGAATATATAAAAAATGAAATAAGCAAAGTGGCTAGGCTTTGATAAACCAAAATATTTGTTAAACTCATCATATCTTTATATCCGTAATTCTCTGTCCGATATAAAACGCAATTATAAATATTATTACTGCGATAATACGTACAACTAAAGTCAAATTATCAATCTTGTAATTGAGCATATATTTCATTGCCAAACTTACTATAAACGGCATAACAAAGAGTATATATACTTCATTTTTTGATGATGCGAGAATTGTTGATATCTCACTTTCTGTCCTTATTTTTTCACTTATTACTCTCTTGCTGTCCGAGATCAGTTTGGAGATGTTGCCTCCGCTCCTGTTACATATTTGGAAAGAATCAGCAAAAATTTTTATTTCTTCTATATCACAATTCTCCCCCATCTTGAATAGCAAAGTTTCCGGAGATTCTGAATTTTCAAGTCCTCTTCTTATCTTCAAGCTCTCATCAGCAATTAAACTTTTTTCTCCATGTATTCTTTTCATCTCATCATGAACTTGAATTAAGGAATTAAAAGTGTTGTTTCCTGCCATAATTGATGAGTTTAGGAAATCTAAAAAATCAATAAACTGCAGACGAAGTGTATCCTCGGACTTTTTCTTAATTCTATTTTGTAAAAGATGCAGCAACATTATTCCGCAACAAACTGTGCTTACAAGACATATATAAATGTTTTCAAATAAAAAATACGTACAGATTGCAGGAACGATAAAACATGGTAATAAATAAAAAATATTTTTATTCCTCATAGAATCCTCCTATTCTCAATTTAAAATCATTGTTTATTTTATTTGTGGTTCTTATAAGACTCCCGTTAACTTTGTCGATTTTAGAATTTTTGTTTTCCTCAAAGATATATATTGGATTCAATAATATTTTTCCGTTTTGATATCTGAGAACTTCACTTATTTCGGTTATATGTCGTGTTGAATCTCTCATTCGGCTTATATGAACAACAAATTCAATGGATGTTGTTATCATTTCTTTAATTGCATTCAGCGGAATGTTTTCATAGTTTTGCATAATCATTGTTTCCAATCTTGAAAACATATCTTTTGCAGAATTTGCGTGTCCGGTTGACATTGATCCCTCATGTCCTGTATTCATTGCCTGGAGCATATCAATTGCTTCAGCACCTCTGACTTCGCCTACTATAATTCTTTCCGGTCGCATTCTAAGAGAAGTTTTGATCAAATCTCGAACGGTTATTTTTCCTATACCCGCAGAATTGGCTTGACGGACTTCCATTGATACATGATTTTTAATTTTGGGATCCAGCCTAATTTCTGCCGAGTCTTCAATAAGCACAATTCGTTCTTTTTCATCTATAAAATTTGTCAAAACATTTAGTAATGTTGTTTTTCCGGCACTTGTTCCGCCACTGATAAATATGTTGTATTTAGTTTTTACAAGATTTTCCAGAAAATTAAGTGCTGTTTTTGTAACGGTGCCGGTTTTTATTAAATCCTCTCCGGTAATTGCTTTTTTCGGAAATTTTCTTATCGTCACAATCGGCCCTTTTTCAACAATCGGTTCTATAACAACATTTACTCTTTCTCCGGAATTGAGCCTGACGTCTACAATAGGATTTGCCGTATTTATTTCTCTTCCTGCTTTGCCAACCATCTTGAAAACAACATCTTCTAACTGTTTTTTATTTTCAAATCTTAAAGAAGAGAGATATAATCTTCCGTTTTTCTCTACAAAAATCTGATCGTAACCGTTTATCATTATTTCACTGATCTCATCATCGTCGATAAGGTCATCGATTACTCCAAAGCCCCTTATTCTGCTGTAGATTTTGTCAACAGCGGCAATTTTTTCGTCTATATTTAAATATTCTTTTTTTGAATATTTTTCTACTTCGTCTTTAATCAGAGCAAATAAGTCTTGGTCAGAGAATTCGCGTTCCAATAGGATTTTACCTATTTTTTCTTCTATTTCCTTAAGCATAAAATCACCTCAGATAAAATCCATAAACATTTTTTCTGTTGCAAGAAGATTTATTATTTCTCTGTTATCAGACCCTTCCATTGTTGGAACAGAACCACTGACCTTTACATCTTTGAATAAATCTCCCGCTTTTTCATCTGATCTGTTATATATAAGCCTCAACTTATCCGTTACGCTTATTGAATGAGTTTTTTCAAAATCCTTAAACACGGCTAAAAATTTATCCGTTTTTTCAAAATAATTCATCTGATCGTTGGTAATTATTAAAATACGATAAGCTCGCCGTATTAGATCAATATAATTAAATATATCCGTATTTATTATTTCCAAAATTATGTAGTCATAAACATTACTTTCAATCAACGATTTAATCCAATCTTCAATATCTTTCGAACTGAGACTTAAATATGCACCGGCATCCGAATAAGGTGGAGAGAGTTGAAGAGAACTCATATTTTTTGATTGACCAAATTCTGCTTTTGGCTTGTTTTTCGTTCTGCTCTTTAAATTGAAAATTATATCTTCAAAATTGTTATCAAAATCACCGTCAATATATTTGTCAATGTTTTCATAAGGATCCAAATTTAGATATAAAACTTTATATTGCTTTGACAAAAACATACTCAGAGAAGAAGAAACCGTTGTTATACCTGAACCTCCGAAAGCACCTGAGCAAATAATAAATTTTGTTCGACTTTTATTTAATTTGTTTTTATTTCCGGATTTTTCCAGATATAAAGAGTTTATTGTTTCACAAAAATCTTCGGCTTTTGAAAATCTTTTAATTTTATTTGGAAATTCCGATTCATTATCAAGATATAAAATCGGACATTTTATTTTCTGTAATTTATTTTTCATATTTATATCCGCAATTAAAATATCTATTTCAAATTGTCTTAATTTTGAAGACATTTCTTCTATACTGTTAAACAGATAGATTTCAAATATATAGTCATATTTGACTGAAAAACTGTCGGCAAAACTTTTAGCGTAAATTTCATCTTTATTCAAACATCCGATTTTTATTCGCATCTCTACACCTTCTTTGTGATTAAAGTTTAGAAAATACAAATTATGATTACAAATAAAATTACACAAAAAAAGACGGACAAATGGCTGTAAGCCTTGTCCGTCAATTGTTATATCAATTTTTGTTGTTAACCGTTTGTCCGTTTGTCTGACCGTTTAAGCATTTTCTCTTTTCTGCTTAAAAGATTTTATCTTTTTATATATATTTTTTTCTTTTTGCTTGTTAAAAACAAATTTTTCGTCTTTATACCATGAGGAAGTTATTTTTTCTGCATTTTGCTTTGTTTTAGAGTCAATAATAAATTCTTTGTTGTTTTCAAACTGACTGTCATTTCCGACTCTTTGAATCAAATAATATGATTCGTCATCATTTATTATTTCTATCTTGTCAACTCCGGTTTTGAATATTTTTTCTATCGCTTCTTTTGAATATCTCTTATCTTCTTTATTTATGATTTTTAATTCTATTTGTTCAGATTCAGATTCTCCCTTATTTTTATCATTTTCTGCGACAACGGCTTCAAAGTTTTTATCGTCTTTTACCGCTTCCTTCATATTCTTTAAGTTGGCTTCAAGTTTTTTTATTTCTTCATCATTAAGTTTAACTTTTTTTCCGGATTCGTCGACCTTCACGATTGGAAAGGCAACAGATTTAAAACAAATAAAATTATCATTAAAATATTTTTTTAATGCGTCATCTGTCAAAGCGCCGGATTTTTCTTGATCTTTAGATATTAATATTTTCCTATAAACCGCAGCTTTATTCGCATTCGTAAGTGTCGTCTTATCTACACCAATCTCATCATAAAATTTATAAAACATATCCCAATAATTGTTTGTTTTCTCAGCTATGTCTTTCTTATCTTTATTTGTCAGCTGTAATTTCGATTCAATAAATTTACGATTAACCTTATAGTAAACTATTGAAACTTTTTCAGCCTGTTTTATTGCCTCTTCTTCGGATATTCCCGGATTCTCATCTATTATCATATTTAGATGATAAGTAAAAATATCTTCAGGTATCTTAGCTTTTTTATTGTTTGTACAGGAAAAAGAAAAAGATAAGATCAAAATTAAAAACAAAATCAATAATTTTTTTTGGGATTTTTTCATAAATAATCTCCTTAAAAAAATAACCGGTCCATTTGGACCGGTTGCAAGTGTCGGCATTACCTATTTTCCCGGGCAGTCGCCCACCAAGTATCTTCGGCACGAATGAGCTTAACTACTGTGTTCGGAATGGGAACAGGTGGACCCTCATTGTAATAAACACCGACTTTCTCTCCTGAGAACTGCTATAGTATAGCACCGATCAAAATTAAATGCAAGCCTTTTTTTTATTTTTTTTTAAATAATTTGTAAACTAAACTGATAATATCAAATTATATATAATATTACAATGATTAATAATTATTCTTCGGTTTTTTCTTTTTGTTTTCCGACGGAGCATTTTTACTTAGTTGTTTGCTTTCATAGGCCATATCTTCTGCTAAAGTTTCAATATGTTCTCGATCGGTTATATTGTCAATTAAAGTCGAATTCATCATATGATCTTGATATTTTCTTCTTTCCTGACTCTTATATATTTGTTTTAACCAAATAGGTGTAATGATTGCAGAACCTATAATTGAAACTAAAAGAGGTGCCAAAAATTTATCGTTTACAATGCCAGATTGCAAGCCCTTGTTTATTACAATCAGAGCAACTTCGCCTCTTGGTACCATTCCGACTCCGATTTTTTTGCTCTGTACATTTGTATATCCCATGATTTTAGCTCCAAGACCACAGCCTATTATTTTGCTGCTTACCGCAACCAATAGTAAAAGCACTGTCATAAGAACCATTTCAAGACTGAATGATTTTATATCGATTTTCAAACCTACGCTTGCAAAGAAAATAGGAGATAACAAAAGCACTGAAAGCGGTTCCATTTTAGATAAAGCATAGGAGCTTTTCTTTGAAGTCGAAAACATCAGTCCGGCTGCAAAAGCACCGGTAATATCCGATACACCGAAAATTCTTTCTGCAAGATATGCCATTAAGAAACATATTGAAAGCTCAATAATCAAATATCTTCGCAAAAGTCCTTTTTTCTTGTCTATTGTAGGAATTAAAACTTTTTGAATTAGAATATATATAAGAACAGCAAAAACTAAAAATCCGACAATCTTCAATAATATCATTCCGATTCCCGCTTTTCCCTCACTGAACTCCATCAAGAAAGCTAATACAATTATTCCGATAAGGTCATCTATTATTGCCGCACCCAAAATTGCATTTCCTGAATTCGTATGCCGTCTTCTGCTTGAAA
>CABTZO010000011.1 GCA_902489335.1 uncultured Oscillospiraceae bacterium
GAACTTTGCTTAATGAACCTGATCAAGATTTTGATTATCACGAAGGTGAGAAGATTGCATTTTACGTGCATCAAACAGATGATAAAGAAATAGTACTATTCTCTAATATGAATCCAAGTGCAGTAATCACTGCTGAGGATTTAGAAGATGGAACAATGCTAGAAGCTGCCATCCACACCTTTAACGAAGAACGTACTGAAGACCACTTGGTGGATATCATGGAGATCTTAAGAGATAGCTATGTGTGGGTCCCATGCAATACAGTGTTTAGCGATGTAGATCAAGCAAGATTAGTTGATATATTAGAAGAAAAAGAAGATGGAATTATTGGTGAAAAATTTACTAATAAGGATGAAGTAAGATTGATTCCGGATATATTACAAAATGGAGATAAATTTTTCTTTCCTGTTTTTTCTAATGTAGAAGCAATGGGTGAATATGGGAATGGATTCTCCAAAGTGCAGTCGCATTTCTTAGAAGCAATTGTGCTTGCAAGGAATAATGAGAAAGACTTAGCAGGCATCGTTATTAATGCTTTTTCAGAGCCATATGTACTAGATAAAGAAATATGGGATTTAGTTGAGAAATTAAAATCTCGAATTCAATAATAATGTTATGAAGACTATTAGATTAATAGCTACAGTTATACGTATCAACAATAAGATTTTTGCTACGGCAAGAGAATGAGGAAATATACGATAATTAATTACATAAAATGTCTAGATTTACGATAATGATGAGATTGCATTTTTTAGAGTGGCGGGCAGCGTGTCGGATTGATTACTGAAAGAGAAAATTGCAGTACTGCATACGACATTTCCTTTGCCATCTTCTACCGAGCAACAAGCGTTAAGGCCTAATGCTTGATGCAACGTTATCATCAAGGTAATCTTGATAAATTTGGAATCTGCAAACAAAACGAGCTTAATAAATATTCGGCAAAAACAACAATTGTATGTTGATTATGGCGAATATCAGTATATTAGCAATTCAAAGAATTGTGGGTTTAAATACAGAAAAGGACAAGTGCAAGAATATTTATACCCTTATATTGCAAAAGAATATGATGAATTACAATTTATTTATATTCATGATAAATCAGACTTAAATGTAGAAAAAGATTATGCAGAAAAGAAAAAAGCTATATTTTGGAGAAATGGTAGACCACGTAGAAATGATTTTATTAATGAATAAATAGTTTAAGATATAGATGAGTCTTAGTTTTATTGGTTATGGTTTCATATGTGACATATTATAAGCCTATATTATTTTTGTACCAATCTTTCAGATAGAATTATTGTCATTCTATTAATCATGAAAAAACCTTGTTCTGAGACCTTGATTAAATATCCACAAAACACAGAAAGGACTGATTCCTATGGGACAAATTGTTGAATTTCCTGATGAGAAGAATGCAAAAGATAAAATTCAAAAACTGAAAAAAGCATTGGAAAATCTTGTCCTTGAAAAGGATACCCTTGAATATGTAGTTTGTGAAAACATAAAAACTGAATATATGCTTGCTTTCGGAAGCCTTGAATACAGAATTTACAAGGCTTATTGTAAATATCTTCGTCTTCGCAGAAAAAAAGAGCTTATTCAAATAAAAAAGAATCGTCAAGAACCTTTTAAAATGGAAGATATTGAAAATCAATTAGATGAGGAATTTCGTGAATACAATAAAAAATTAGAAGAAAAAATAGAAGAAATCAATGCGGCTTTAAAACGCTCAAAGGGTGAAGT
Source organism: uncultured Oscillospiraceae bacterium (assembly GCA_902489335.1). GTDB lineage: Bacteria > Bacillota > Clostridia > Oscillospirales > Acutalibacteraceae > JAUNLX01. Next base: position 1,744 of record CABTZO010000011.1, read on the forward strand.
TCTGACTGACAAAGAAGCTGATTTGATTAAAAAACTTTATAGAGACATTGTTAAAAGACTGCACCCGGACCTTAATCCGTCGGTTACCGACGCACAAAAAGAATTATTTTATAATGCTACAGACATGTATAAATCGGGAGATCTTGATTCTTTGAAAATTATTCATGATATAGTTTGTAGCGAAGAGAAAAAAGATGATGTGAATTTACACGGCAAATTTTTGCAAGACGAAATAAAAAGATTAGAGAATTTAGTCGTTAAAATTCAAAATGACATAGAATTAATAAAATCAACACCTCCGTATACTTGGAGTGTTTATTTCGAAGATGAAAAGAAAAAAGCTGAAAAGCTAAATGAATTGGATCAAGAGTTAAAGAGCTTTAATGAAGCAATACGAACACAGGAAGAGTATATCAAAGATTTAATGGGGAATAATAAATGAATGAATTAGTGAAAAAAGATCAGAATGAACTGATTCAATATCTTCTGAATAAAGAAGCAGGACTTGATTTACCAAAACCGTTTGAGCGAGACATTTATCTTTTCGATACTTATGTTGCGGGAACGACACATATTAAAGAAATGGAAATCATAGGATCTCGGATAAAAGAGGGAGACCGATTAGTATTTTTTCGTGAGCCGAAAAATGAACACGATCCCCAGGCTATTCGCATTGAAACCTTAAAAAATGAAAAAATCGGTTATGTTCCCAGACAAGATAATATTGTTTTTTCGCGACTTATGGACGCCGGAAAAGAGCTTTTTGGTAAAGTTATAGAAAAAGAGAAGATTGAAAAATGGCTCAAGATAAAAATTAAAATATATCTCCACGAAAGTTAGGCAATCATGTATTACAATAATGAATGGGTTTATCGCAACATTTGCATAAATGACAGTCATGATATGCAATTTGATGTTTTCAAGGGAGAACACTGCTTTATTATCGGACACCATATAAAATCTAAGGATATATTAGAAGAGGCGTCTAAAAATCTTATTTTAGCCGGCTATACTTATTTTAATATTTTTGGCGAGCAAGCTGATTTATGGGCAGAATCTATTATTATTAAATCAGAACACAAAAGGCAAATAAAGGTAGAGTCAAGCAAAATTGACAGAATAAAAATGGTTTATGATCTTGCAATGATTTCAAAATTAAAATCGAAATCAGTCAATTTTGTTGTTTCTGATGATGAATACTTTACTGAATATCTTGTAGAAGATTTACAAGATGTTTTTTCGGGTAGTGCAAAATTCACACCTTATGATTGGAAAAAATTTAGAGACGGTTTTGAATTTACCTATAATGGTAAGGATGCTATCTTGAGTATTTCAAAAGAAACAATAATCGGATTCCTTGGATTAGAAAACAGATTTGCAAGTGTTTACAAAGGGTTCAGAGCCAAATTATTTGATGGCAAGAGTTTTATAGAAATATGGGATGAAATTTCGAAAATACAAAAATAAATAGTTTTTTTGCCAAGAGATTCATAAAAAACTATTTTTTTAATTTTCAATATTTTCTTGAAAATCTTAATAAAAATAAATATAATGTTAGTTGAGACTAACTCAAAAACGATAATTTAGTAATTCGATTTCTTACAATATAACTTGTGATTAATAATAGAATTCAAGATTAGTTTATTCGAACAAAGATTTATCAAAGGAGAAAGCTTTTGAATTTATTATATTTTTTTGACGATAAGATAAAACCGCTTACAATGCGTGGCAAATATTATTGTAAGCCGGAGGAAACAGGAGTATTGACTGAAGGCTTGAGTTGTGTCAGAGAATATGATGTCAATTTCTGGCTTTACACTAAAAACGGAAAAACGATTGCTTTTGACAGCGGGCACATCAACTATAGTAATATCGACGAGCAATTTAATAAAATAAATATCAACCCCGAGAATGTAAGACATTTATTTTTAACACATTTAGATACGGATCATGCCGGAGGTATTGATGAAAAAGGTCATAATATTTTTCCGAATGCACAAGTGTATATGGGTAAAGATGAAGAAAAATATATGAAACGAGAAATTCGCCGAAAAGGTATATTCTTTAATTGCGTGAAAATTGCCGATGGATGGAAACCGATAAAAGGCAATATGATTATTGAGACAGACGGAATAAAAGTTGAAGCAATATCGGTTCCGGGACATACGGTAGGACATACTGTTTATATTGTGGATGATAAGATTTTAATATCGGGCGATTGTCTGGCAATAAATGAAAGTGGAGGCTATGCTTTTTTTGATTTTTTTACACAAAACCCAAGCGAAAATAAAGAATCTTTGCGCAAGCTAAAGCACAAATTGGATGGCCGTAAGCTTTTATATGTTTGCACAGGTCACAGCGGTATTCATGCTTACTCGGAAAAAGTTTTTGCACATATTGACAAAAACGCAGTCTTCGGCAAGAGAACGCCGTTTCATAAGGATGGAGAATATAATCCGTTTGAGAAGAAATAAACTATCGAAATTACTTAATAGAAAGAGCAACTAAATTCAAGTAAAGCTAAGATTTTTATTAGAAAAGTGGAGGTACAAAATGACTCTGACATATAAAATAGCATCAAGCATAGTAAGACTTCTGGGCATAAAAAAAACATTCAAAATGCCCAAGAAAGAAATATTAGAATATGCTGAGAAACAGAATGCAAAGTCTGCTTTTGACATTGACAAGGCGATGAAAAGGGCTGGCAGAAAGAAGTATTTTCTCTTTGATAGAAAAGCGATGGGACATAGGGTTTTGACGTATCAAAAAAATGAAAACCCGGGAAAGGGAGCAGTACTTTATCTTTTTGGCGGAGGAATGATTACGGGACCTGATAAGTTGGATTTTTCTCTCTCAGAAAGAATAATGGAAAAAACGGGGAAAGATGTCTGGTTCTTATTTTATCCACTTTGCACGGCAGATAGAAATATAAAAGAAACTTATAAAGTTTGTTTTGAAACTTATAAAATAATGACAGAAACATATGAGGCGGATAATATCAGCGTATTGGGGTTCTCGTCAGGTGCAGGTTTGTCTCTGGGGATTTTTTTACACAATAATGCTCTGGGCAAACCTTTGCCAATGCCCGGCAGGATAATTGCAGTTTCTCCGGGCGGACTTCCAAATAATAATAAGGCTGAAAGTAAAGAGATTTGGGAAAAGTTAGAAGCTCTCAACCAAAAAGATATTTTGATTGATCCGACCTATTTCAATACCGCAAGGGAAATAATGACAGGGCAAGAAGATGTGCCGGAATATATGATTGATGGGACAAGTGGAGATTTTTCGAATTTCCCGGAGACCTATTTTTATTACGGTGAAAATGAATGCCTTTATGCCTATGCGGAATATTTTGAAAAAGCAATGAAAAAATATGATGCCACGTATGAGATTATTGTAGGGAAGGGGATGTGCCACTGCTATCCGTTGCTAAGATTTTTTAGAGAAGGTAGAGAGGCGCAGGATAAAATTATTAAATTATTTAAATCTTAGTATAAGAATGTGTAAGCAGAAGGGATTTGAAAACTTATGGATATTATACGAGCGATTTTGGACGGAATTGCAATATCTGCAATCTTTAACGGCACAGTTGCTGCTTTGGTGCTTATAAATCCGAGATATTTTTTTGATTCTTATCCGAAGGCAATTCAGAAAGCTGCACCCGAGCAAATGACAAAACAAGAAAAAACAATAAATCTCGTTATAACAATTATAATTTGCGGGATTTGTTTTATATATTCAGCGACAAGTCTTTTCCATGCTACCATTTCAGGCTTTTGGAATCTTTTTTGGATGGGATATATTCAGTGGAGCCTGTTAAACTTAGGCGATTTCTTTCTGCTGGATTGTCTGCTGTATCAAGGGAAATATAAGGATAAAATCATCATTCCCGGAACGAAAGGTCACCCTGATTATGAGTTTGGCAATTGGATGAAGCATTTGGCAATCATGGAACATTTTGTAATCACGCCGTTTTTAATCATACCGTTTGTTGCGGCTATTCAGGCTTTGATTGTTGGGTTTTTAGGAAGATAAGTACAAAGGAGAAATTTATGATTTTATTATATAGCCACGACGATAACACAAAACCCGATTATAAAAATTGGGTTCCCGAAAGCATGTTAAAGATCCTATATGTCGGAGCTGTACTTTCATTTATCTTATTTATTTTGTTTGGCGGGAGCGGAGCTGTTCTGCATGGAATAGCGCGACTTATCTGTGCTGTTATTTTTGGTGTTCCAACTTTAGCACTGTCGTTTTTTGCCGTTTGGATGACAATTTTACACAGAGCTTTTGATTATTCCGGAAAAAGAAAACTTGCGAAAACCATAATAGAAGGAACTGCAGATCATGTGAACATTGACGATGATGGCGTTGGATTAGATGTCGGTTGTGGCAGCGGTGCACTTAGCATAGCTTGTGCAAAAAGAAATACTAAAGCGACGATGGTCGGCTGCGATATATGGAGCGGATCTTATAAAACGGTGTTTTCTCAAGCACTCTGTGAAAACAACGCAAAATCGGAGGGTATGTCAAATGTTAGATTTGAAAAAGGCAGCGCTTTAAAACTACCTTTTGAAGATGAGAGTTTTGACGCGGTAACAAGCAACTATGTTTATCACAACATTGTTGGGAAAAACAAACAAAAACTCCTGCTTGAAACATTTCGTGTTTTGAAAAAAGGCGGCACTTTTGCCATTCATGATATAATGAACAAGAAAAGCTACGGAGATATGAATAAATTTATTGAAGAACTAAAAGCTGAAGGCTTTAGTGATGTTCAAATGATTGATACAACAAACGGTAAATTTATGAGCCGAAAAGAAGCAATATTGCTCGGACTGACTGGTTCTACTTTGCTTGTAGGAAGAAAATAAAAAATATTATATCTCGTCCATAACAAAAGATTAACGCCCGAGCGGAAAAGCTCGGTGTTTGTATAGAAATTGTATTTCATTTGAGATAAAATAAGAATTTTATAAAATATCTTTAGGAGCAGGCTATGGGAATACTCAAGGATCTGTTTTTTTAAAACGATGAAAAGAAAAAGAAGAAATGCAAGATAAGAACGCAAATCATAAATAAAGAAAAAGCTCGTATGCATTAGCATATGAGCTTTTTTAAAGAATAAAATATATATTTCTTTTTATAATAAAGTTAGTTGAATCTAACTTTATTGGGTAGTATAATAAAACCAATATTAGTTCTTTAAAACATAACTTTTTTAATATTTTTAAATATTATAAATTTTGTGTTTTGAAGATAATTTTTAAAATCATGGAGAATTTTTGTTATGAAATATAACGGGTTTTATTTTAGGCTGTTTGAACGACCGATGAAAAAGGTTCTGCTTGAAAATTATGAAAAAGAATATGCTTTTGAAATTATTAAAAAGAGTAAAAAAGTATATCGTGAGATAGTAGAAAAAGCGGATGACATAGGATCAGATAATCCAATGGCATACAATGAGCTTTTTGCTTTGGTATTTGTTTCGCCATATTTAGCGAGCGAAAAGAAGATACCGCCCGAAACAATACAAGAAATGATGCGCAGCTCTCTTTATTACTTGAAATGGTTTTTTTCATTAACAAATCTTAATACAGAAAGAGGAAAGAAAAGTAATAAAAAGAACATTGTAAAGTATGTAAACTGGTATACACCGGAAAAAGAAAAAAAGTATCCTACTTCATTTAAGGTTGATTTTGTAGGTAAGCCCTATGAAGGGGCTTGTTATTATCGTATCACTCGTTGCCCGATTTGTGCTTATACTGAAAAACTCGGTGTTTCGGAGCTTATGCCTCTATTCTGTGAGCTGGACAACGTTATGATAACGCTTCAACATGGAATCTTGCACAGAAAACAAACTATTGCAAGTGGCGGAGAATATTGTGATTACTATATTGAGGGCAACAAAGAAAAATAATAGTATGATGATAATATGATTTTATTAATAGAAACGATTGCTTTGTGTTTATTGTTTTTTGTTCTTTGTATTTTGGGTACCGGAACAGATGACAAAAACTTAAAAAACTATTCGTCTTACCCGGACGAAGTTACAGAACAAATAAAGAAAATCAAAGAATATGAAGGCAAATATAAAAGTCCAAACAAAACACTGACATGGTTTTTAAATTTGTTTATATTTTCAGCCTTATTTTTGATTTTGGGAATTTTTATTCGAGAAAAAAACTTCCTTCATAATTTTATATCTTTACTTATTTTGGGACAGACGTTAAATGTTTTTGATCTTATTGTCATTGATTTATTGTGGTGGCGCAATTCAAAGAGAATAAGATTTTCAAAAATTCCGGATAAAAGTTTATACCAAAATCCTAAAAAGCATATTTTTGCATTTTTAAGGGCGGTTGTCATGTACCTTGTTATAGCCTTGCTCGACGGATATATATTGACTCTCTTTTGATTTGAAATTTATGCAAATAAAAAAGTTCTGTTTTTAATTAAATTTTGTTTATCATAACAAAATTTAATTTTTTTTATTGACAAATAAAAAATATGACAATATAATCGTTCAAAATAGAACGATAAGGAGCCGGTTATATGCATTTTTGGGATCAGCATAAATTGATAACTTATTACTATGAGTCGTTATCTAAATCTATATGTGAAAAATATAATTTAACCAAAATGGAATATGATATATTAATGTTTCTATATAACAATCCACAGTTCAACACGGCCGCAGATATTGTAAAAGTCAGAAAATCCACAAAATCGCATGTTTCAATTGCTCTGAAGGACCTTGAGAAAAAAGGGATGATAGAGAGAAGACAAAACCCGAATAACAAAAAAATCATTGAGATTTTTCTTTTGGAAAAAGCTAAAAAAATATCAGATGAAGGAATGAATTTACAAAAAAAACTTATGCATAATTTGTTGGACGGGTTTAGTGATGATGAAAAGAAAATATGTAAAATTATGTTTGACAAAATAGCTGCAAATGCAGAATCATACTTAAAAAAACAAGAACAGACGAGGTGTAATAATGTTTCGTGTAAATAAAAGAACTCTGTTAATAATTGCAGGAATTGTTTGGCTGATTGCAGGTTTCAATGTCGTAAGACTTGGAATTTTGTCCTATTTGGTAGTTGATGTTAAATGGTATATGTATCTTCTTTCCGTTGCAATCTTCATAGCTTTTGGATTGATGTTTTACAAAATGAGTAAAAAACATACAAAGAGAATAGTGAAATACAAAGAACGAAGACCTTTTTGGCATTTTTTTGATCTAAAATCATATATCATAATGGCCGTTATGATGGGAGGCGGAATAGGTCTTAGATCGGCCGGCGTTTTGCCCGAGTTTTTTGTGGCTTTTTTCTATACAGGACTCGGATTTGCGCTTGCTTTGGCAGGTATGATTTTTATGTACAATTATATTTTTTATAATAAAATAGAGATGCTTATTAATAAATAGAGTGAAAAAGATAAAGACAATTAAATAAAAACTATTTGGAGAAATAGTATGAAAAAGAAAATCATCATCACCCTTTTAGCAAGTTTTATAATCGCTATGATTATTATGTCTGTCGCAATTTTCATCGCCTACACAAGCGCATATAAAACAGGGGTTGGCGCATCAACCGTAAAATTGTTGGGACTGCCTATATACGAAATTTTTAAGTCCGGGACGAAATATAAAGGTCAATCCAAGGGCATCTATATGGGAGTATTTTGTGGTATTTGTATGTTGACAGGTGTCTTTATTGAAGTTTTTATTGATAAACTTTTATTAAATCATCGTAAAAAGTCTTATTGATTTTTCAATAAGACTTTTTTGTTTAAATATATTAAAATGATTTATAGTAAAACAATTAAAAAGAGATAATAATTTTTTAAAGGAGAAAACCATGCAAAATGAAATAACCAAAAATACTGTTGTTCCAAATTCTGACGGAAAGGTAGAAAATCCGGGTTGGGCAAGATATGAATATATGAAATATAATCGCGATAATATAAAAGCATCCTGGTTTAGGAAAAAAGAGTGGGATTACTATCTTTTTAATACAGAGGATTTTGCCTTTGCCTTTACAATATCTGATTTAGGTTATGCGGGTCTGTTGTCAGCTTCTGTGATTGATCTTAAAAATGCTAAAGAACATACTGAGTCGGAAGTTATTTTTCTTACAAGAGGAAAAAAATTCGGGCTCGGAACATCAACCGATCATTATTTTGCCGAGTGCCATACTAAAAGATTAGACCTTGTTTTTGACGGTGAAAACGCAATTCGGACGATAAATTGCACCTTTAAAAGTTTTGACGGAGAGAAAAATCTAAAGGCTGACCTAAAGGTTTATCAGCCGGAAATGGAATCAATGTATATTTGTACGCCCTGGAAAGAAAAGGAAACGGCATTTTACTATAACTGTAAAATGAATTGCTTGGAAGCAGAGGGCGTGGTTGTTTATGGAAATAAAGAAATTAGAATCAATCGCGGTGAATGTTTCGGCTGTCTTGATTGGGGTCGCGGAGTTTGGACTTATGACAATACCTGGTATTGGGGAACGGGCAGCGGACTCTTAAACGGCAAACTTTTCGGAATAAATCTCGGGTATGGTTTTTCTGACAGAACGAAAGCAAGCGAAAATTGTATTTATTATGATAAGAAGATACATAAACTCGATAAAGTGAAATTTAATATTCAAGAAAATGAAAACGGTGAAAAATTATATACGTCTCCTTGGAAAGTAACTTCAAATGACGGAACTTTTGAGGCTGACTTTATGCCAATTATTGACCGAAACGCAAAGATGAATTTTCTTGTTATTTCGACCGATCAACATCAGGTATTCGGCAAACTTACCGGTTTTGCGATTTTAGAAGACAAAACGAAACTTGAATTTAAAGATTTTATCTGCGCTTTGGAAGTGGTTAAAAACAGATACTGATATTCACTTGATTTTTTATGACTATTTTTATGTATTTTAGCGGTTTGTCAAACATATGATACTAATATATAATGTTCCTTAGAGTCTGAAAGGAAATATAATGCACATTTATAGTTATATTGATTTAATTACAAATATAGTTTATGTTCTGAGCGATGCAGTTTTGGAATTGGCGGCGATTATCTTACTTATAACCGTAATTTATACACAGAAACGCCGTAAAGAAAACAATAATCATCCCATACCGTATGTTCGCAATAATGATCCGAAATATTGCATATTAATACCGGCTCGTGATGAATCTTCAGTTATTGAAGGCTTATTCATAAGCATAAAAAATCAAGTTTTGCAGTTGAATCCCGAAGATGTCTATGTGATTGTTGAAAGTAAAGATGATCCTACTTGTGAAATTGCAAGGAAATACGGACATACAATTTTTGTTAGGCAGAAACTTCAACTTCAGCGTAAGGGCTTTGCTCTTGATGAATGTGTGAAAGATATCAAGAAAAAGAAAAAATCTTATGACGCATATTTTATTATTGATGCCGATAACATATTACATCCCTATTTTATTTATAATATGGATAAGACTTTCCGTGAAGGGTATGATATAGCAATTGGATATCGTGATACTAAAAACGGAAACGACAATATCGTTTCAACTTGTAGTTCTTTTACGTTCCCTGCACTCAACACTTTTGGCAACAGAATTAAAATGAAGGAAGGAATAAACATTTTAATTTCGGGAACGGGAATGTATGTCAAAGGAAGATATATTGAACAAATATGGAAAGGTTATCCTTTTCATTCACTTACTGAAGATTTTGAACTGACAATGTACAGTGCTTTGTATTCAATGACATCAACTTATAACGAAAAAGCTATTTTTTATGATGAACAACCTACAAGTTATCGTCAAACTTTCAAGCAGAGAATCAGATGGGTTAGGGGTTTCATCGATGTCAGACGAGAATACGGAAAGAAACTCAGAAAGGCATCCAAAAATAAAAACGGAAGAAATCGCGGTTCGCAATTTTCATATGGATATTCTTTTTATCCGTATATGGGACTTATTGCATTAGGTGTAATTAATATTTTGTCTAAAGCGATAACCTCAATTTATTCTATTGCATCAGGCGGACAGTTTACACCCGCTAATATGATGAATATTTTCGGAATTTTCATTTTAGCCTATGTATTATTATTTATTTTTGATGGCTATTTGCTTTATCAGGAAAGAGGTAAGCTTAGTTTGTCAAAAAAATCAAAGATTAAAGGCATGATCTTTATGCCGTTTTTCTGGTTTGATTATGTGCCGATTTTCTTTATAAGCTTATTTAAAAAAGAAGTTAAATGGGATCGTATTTCTCATGGAAATGATGATCCCAAAATGTTAGACACAAAGGAGAAACAATGAGTAAAAAAGCAGTGGTTATAGGAGCAGGCCCGGCAGGTATCACAAGTGCGATTTATCTTTTTCGCGCCGGCGTCGAAACAACAGTTTTACATAACGGGATAGGATCATTAGAAAAAGCTGAAAAAATAGAAAATTATTACGGCTTCCCGGAACCCGTATCGGGTGAGCAACTTTTTGAAAACGGAATTAAACAGGCTGAAAAAATAGGAATAAAAGTATTAAAATCACAGGTATATAGCATTCTGTTTAATGATAATTTTGAAATCACAACAAATGAAAAAACTTATAATGCCGATGTTGTAATATTAGCAAATGGAATAAGCCGAAATAAACCTCAAATAGAAAATTTTTCAAAATATGAGGGCAACGGTGTAAGTTATTGTGCGACTTGTGACGGATTTTTCTATAAAGGTCTTGACGTCGCAGTTTTGGGCAATTCCGAATATACGCTCCATGAAGCAGCGGAACTTTTACCGATTGCAAATAATGTTATGATTTTTACAAACGGAGAAAGCAAAATTTCTGATGATAGGTTTGTAATTAATCAAAAGAAAATAAAGACTTTGCTTGGTCAAGACAGTTTGGAAGAAGTTGAATTTGAAGACGGCGAAAAAATAAAGATTGACGGTCTTTTCGTTGCCATGGGTGTTGCTTCCGGAACGGATCTTGCAAAGAAAATAGGAATAATAACGGATGATAAGGGCGGTATTCAAGTTGATGAAAATCAAAAAACAAATATACCGGGAATTTTTGCCGCAGGCGACTGCACGAGAGGTCTGTTACAAGTTTCTAAAGCCGTTTCAGAAGGTGCTGTTGCTGCCAAATCTGCAATAGCATATTTGAGGAAATAAGATGAACGAACGAGTTTATGAATTGCTTTCAAGCAAATATCCCGATGCACAATCTGTTTCGTCGGAAATCATAAATTTAGAAGCTATGCTTAATTTGCCGAAAGGAACGGAACATTTTTTATCCGATGTTCACGGAGAATTCGGTATGTTCAGTCATATATTGAGAAATTGTTCCGGAGTTATAAGAGATAAGGCGAAAAAACTATTTAAAGATGAGTTTACAAACGAGGAATTATCTCAACTATGTACGCTTATTTATTATCCGGAGCAAGTTTTAGAATATCAATTTTTAAAAAACGGCAAAATTGATGATGCAAAATTCAGAAAATATCTTGAGGCAATGATAAGGCTTGCAAGATTTACATCGTCAAAGTATTCAAGAGAAAAAGTCAGAGATCTCATGCCGAAAGATTTTGCCTTTATAATAGACGAACTGATAAATGTGCAGAGCAATGAAGATATAGATCGAACAAGGTATCACGGAAAAATTGTTGATTCAATACTGAAAAATGATGTTGAGCATGATTTCACGATTGCTCTTACAAACTTAATAAAGACGGTAGCCGTAGATCATCTGCATATTGTCGGAGATATATATGATCGAGGTCCGCACCCGGACAAGATTATGGATATATTAAAAGATTATCATTCTTGTGATATTGAGTGGGGAAATCATGATATCCTTTGGATAGGAGCGGCAGCGGGAAGCTTGCCCTGTATTACAGCCGTTTTATATAACAACATCAAATATAAAAACTTAGAAATGTTTGAGAGCGGATATGGAATAAGCCTTCGTGAGCTCGAAATTTTTGCGGATACGGTATATCTGAAAAATGATGATATTTTGCCAATTTTAAAGGCCGCAAGAGTTCTTCTTATGAAAACGGAAGGACAGCTTATAAGATCTCATCCCGAATTTGATTTACAAAATCGTCTGATCTTTGACAAGATAGATTTTGAAAACGGTACAATAGATATTAACGGTAAAACATATAAAACCGATACCAACGATTTTCCGACCGTTGATATAAATAATCCTTATGAACTGAACGAACAGGAAACTTCAATTTTAAGAAACTTAAGACAAGCTTTTCTTAACAGCAAAATTCTTCAGGAACATATGACTTTTATGTTGGAAAAAGGTTCTATGTATAAACGATATAACGGCAATCTTTTGTTTCACGGTTGCATACCGATGGACGAAAGTGGGGAGTTTGTATCATTTGAAATTGAAGGAGAAAATTACGCCGGAAAGTCACTGATGGATAAATGGGACAATATAGTCAGAAGAGCATTTAAAGACAGAACACCACAGCTTTTAGATTATATGTGGTATCTTTGGTCCGGCAAATCCTCACCGGTTTGTGGCCGTGAAATCAGAAACTTTGAAAATATGTATCTTTCAGATCAAGGCCATTTTGACGAACCGAGAACTTATTATTATCAACATATCAAAAAAGAGGAAAACTGCAAGAAAATTTTAAAAGAATTCAATCTTGATGTTGAAAAGGGCCGAATAATAAATGGACATACACCCATAATTACAAAGTCGGGTGAAAGTCCTGTCAAGGCAAACGGAAAACTTTTGGTAATTGACGGAGGATTTTGCAAAGCCTATCAGAAAGTAACCGGAATAGCCGGATATACTCTAATTTCCAACTCACATTGTTTGAAAATTAAAGAACACCACCCGTTCACAAATATAGATAATATTTTATCCGATTATGCCGATGTTGAGTCCGAAACGGAGATCGTAAAAGACTTTGACAGAAGGCAATATGTTGAAGATACCGATCAAGGCAAATATATCGTCGGTTTAATCAAAGACTTAAAGGATTTATTGGAAATATATAGAAATCAAATTTGATATGGAAAACAGAGAAATATTAGAAAAACAAAAATTTTGGGAATTTTTATCTGACAATGAAAAAACTTTAATTTCTTCTTATATTAATGATATGAATTGTGCAAAGGGTTCAATTTTGCACAATAACTCGCAGACCTGTCTCGGACTTGTTCTTGTAAAAACGGGTCTGCTCAGAGTATATTTTATTTCGCCTCAAGGCAGGGAATATACACTTTACCTAATTAAACCCGGAGAACTTTGTGTAATGTCGGCAGCTTGTATTATAGATGAAGTTTCTTTTGATATATATGTTTGTGCCGAAGAAAATACGGAAATCACAATTGTCGGAGCTAAAGTTTTCAAGGAAATTATGCAAAAAAATAAAGACTTACAAATCTTTATTTATAAATCAATGGCAAAAAGATTTTCTGAAATTATGGTTTCAACTCAAAACATTTTGTTCTACGGTGTAGATACAAGACTTGCAAATTGTCTTTTGGAACTGTCGGTAAACGATGAAGTAAAAATAACACAGGAAAAGCTTGCACATCTTATAGGAAGTGCAAGGGAAGTTGTTACTCGAATGCTCGGAGAGTTTGAAAAACAGGGCATTATTAAAACAGATAGGGGAAAGGTTAAAATTACCGACGAAAAAAAGCTCAAAGAAATATCTAAAAAATAAATCCTGTGGCTTATCCACAGGATTTACTTTTTATTTTTTTGCGAAATCTAAAAGAGCTTCTTTTGATTGAACTCCGATGACTTTATCAACCATTTCTCCGTTTTTGAAAGCCATTATTGTCGGAATATTCATTACTTTGTATTCTCTTGCAATTTCATTTTCTTCATCTACGTTTATTTTTCCGAAAACTACATCAGTGCATTCTTCTGAGGCTTCTTCAAATACAGGTCCCATCATCTTGCAGGGGCTGCACCATTCCGCCCAAAAGTCAACCAATACTGTTTTATCGGATTTTAAAACTTTCTCTTCAAAATTATCTTTTGTTAAATGTAAAGTAGCCATAATTTTCTCCTTCTCTGTAAAATTTTATTTTCAAATATATTATATATTATTATTTTGTATTTAACTGTGACAAGGTTACAAAGATTATATAAAAATTGAAACGAGATAATGATTGTGTTATTATCTTGACATGCAGAAAGAATATTCTTACGGAAAAATCCGTTCAGACATTTATAATGAAAATTTTGGTGAAAAAAAACCGATTAAATTCAGAAAATCACCGCTTAAAAAGTTTGCCCTTGCAAGTGGTTTAACTGTTTTGCTTTATATTATCTTTGGTGAGCTCGTTGCTTACTTACTTCCAAAGAATGAATTGCTTGTAAATCTATATAGAGATAACTATTATTTTAGAAGCGGTTTAACGGTTATTCTATCTATTTTTATGATTTTGATCCCTTTTTTCATGCTTTTTCTTTTGGTGAACAGAAAAGAGAAGGTTGTTACGAAAGTTTTTGAAAAAAAGCCGCCGCTACAAATGTTGCCTTTTATTATAATAGTAAGCTTTGCGGTCATTTTCTTTTGTAATTATATTACTACAATTTCAACATCTATTTTGGGATTGTTTGGAATAAAGGCTGAAATGCCTGAAGCCGAAAAGAACTTAATCGGTGTACCGATGATTCTGTTTGAAATCTTTTCGACCGCATTGGTTCCCGCTGTAATCGAAGAATTTGCCATACGCGGAGTTCTGCTGCAAAAGCTCAGAAAATACGGAGATACTTTTGCAATTATAGCAAGCTCAATAATCTTCGGCTTAATGCATATGAATTTAGTTCAATTTATATTTGCCACTTTGCTCGGAATCTTTATTTCATATGCTGTTATAAGGACAGGTTCAATATGGACCGGGATTGCGATACACTTTTGCAACAATGCTTATTCGGTAATAATGAGTGTCATATCGCAGAGAATTCCTGATAAAAACTATACTTTTTTCTATCTTGTTGTCGTCGGTATAATTATGGTTGTTGCAGCCATATCAATGATAATTTTGTCAAAGAATTCAAAAGACTTTTATAGTCTTCAAAATCCGGGAAGGACAAAAATGGAACAGGGCATTTATCGCAAATTAGCCCTTAAAACATATTTTTTACATCCCGTTTTGATTGTTGTAATCGCAATTTTAGTTTACAGTATGAGAACAACAATAACTTTTGGTTAGTCATAATGTATCAAGAAGAATTTATGCTGAAAGCTATTGACCTTGCAAAAAGAGCAAGGTCAGAGAATGAAGTGCCGATTGGTGCGGTTATTGTGAAAGACAATAAAATTATAGGGTCAGGATATAATAAAAGAGAAAATTCAAAAAATGCCTTGTCACATGCAGAAATTATTGCAATAAATGAAGCCTGCGAAAACATCTCAAATTTTCGTCTTGAAAATGCTGATATTTATGTGACCCTCGAGCCTTGTGCTATGTGTGCCGGAGCGATAGTAAATGCAAGATTGAAAAATCTTTATTTTGGTGCCTTTGACAAGAGATTTGGCGCTGTCGGATCGAAACTGAATGTTTTAGATTCCGGACTTAATTATAAGGTGAATTTTTCCGGAGGATATTTCGAAGAGCAAATCGTAAAAATGATGCGGGATTTTTTCGTTAAAATAAGAGAAAAAAATAAAAAGTCTTATCAAGATTAATTTGATAAGACTTTTTTGTTTTAGTCATTCGAGAATGATAAAAGTGCTACGTGTCTTGCACGTTTGATTGCGTTGTTAAGCATTCTTTGATGATGAGCACAAGTTCCGGTAACTCTTCTCGGTAAAATCTTTGCTCTGTCGGATGTGAATTTTTTGAGCTTTGCTACATCTTTATAATCAATTTCTTCTGCTTTTTCAACACAAAATGCACATACCTTTTTACGAGATCTTCTCTGAAAATTATTCTTTTCGTATGCCATTTATTTCTCCTTTAATTATTAAAATGGTAAATCGTCATCCATATCGTTTGAATCGCCGGCATCAATTGTTGCGAAATTATCCATATTGTTAGGTTGAACATCAGCCGGATTATAACTGCTTTGGTTGTCATAATTTGACTTTGACATTCCACCTGATGTTTCGGATTTGCTTCCGCAAAAACTAACTTCGCTTGCAACAATCTCAAAAGCGGTTCTTTTTTGACCGGTTTGTTTGTCTTCATACCTTCTGGTCTGAATTGAGCCTCTTACAGCAATCATTTGACCTTTTTGGAAATATTTTGAAACGAATTCAGCTTGATTTCTCCAAGCAACGACATTAATGAAATCGGTTTGTTTTTCGCCATTTGTACCCGAAAAATTTCTTTGTACGGCTACTGCAAAGGATGTAACACTTATTCCGTTTTGAGTCGTGCGGAGTTCAGGATCCGCAACAAGTCTGCCCATAATGATTGCCGAATTTAACATTGGTATCTCCTTAGTCTTTAACGATATTTAAAAAACGTAAAACGCCTTCTGTGATTTTAAGATTTCTCTCAAACTCAACAGGGAAGTCTGGTTTAGCTTTGTATTCTATCAAAACATAGAAACCTTCCGGTTCATCATTGATAAGATATGCCAGCTTTCTTTTTCCCCAAACATCAAAGTTTTCGATTTCACCGTGTTTTTCGATGAGTTGTTTGAATTTTTCTGCAAGGGCAGTAGCCTTCTCCTCACCATCTTTTACGGAAAAAACGAGCATAGCTTCATATTTTCTGTCTTCCACCGTAATACCTCCTTTCGGTCTTTGGCTCTCGGCTCTCCGAGAACAAGGAATAATAACAAGACAGATTATATCAATAGATTAAAAGCAAGTCAAACAAAATTTGATTAACGGTTAATTCTCCGCGTAAGCGGTTATTTAATGGTTTTCCACCAAATAGGCATTGATAAATCCGTCCAGATCACCGTCCATAACGGCACCTATATTTCCTGATTCATAGTTTGTGCGGTGATCTTTTACCATTGTATAAGGCATAAATACGTAAGATCTTATCTGAGATCCCCAGGCAATCTCTTTTTGAACGCCTTTTATGTCTTCAATTTTTTCAAGATGTTCTCTTTCTTTAATCTGTGCAAGTTTAGATTTGAGCATTTTCATACACATTTCACGATTTTGATGTTGAGATCTCTCAACCTGACAGGATACAGTAATTCCGGTCGGTTCGTGAATTAATCGCACAGCAGATGAAGTTTTGTTTACCTTTTGTCCGCCTGCCCCCGAAGAACGAAAAACTTCCATGCGTATATCGTCGGGATTTATTTCAACCTCAATCGTATCATCGATTTCAGGCATTACTTCCAATGAAGCAAAAGAAGTATGTCTTCTGCCGGAAGAATCAAACGGAGAAACTCTTACAAGACGATGAACTCCTGCTTCCCCTTTTAAAAATCCATAGGCATTCATTCCTTCGACAAGTAAAACACAAGATTTGATACCTGCCGCATCTCCTTCAAGGAAGTCAAGAGTCTTTATTTTATAACCATGTTTTTCGCCCCACATTGTGTACATTCTGACAAGCATCTGAACCCAATCCTGAGCTTCTGTGCCACCGGCTCCGGCATGAAAAGTTAAAATCGAATTAAACTTGTCATATTCTCCGGTAAACAATGTTGTTAAAGTTAAGTTGTCGAGTTTTAATTTGAAATCATTAACGGCATTTTCAGCGTCTTCCAAAAGACTCTGATCCTGTTCTTCTTCAACAAGCTCAATCAAAGCCTCGGTATCTTCAAAATTATTTTTCAATTCTTCAAAAGATTCAATTTTATTTTTTAAATTTCCTATTTCTTTCAGGACTTTTGAAGAATTTTCCGTATCGTTCCAAAAATCATTATCTACAGTTTTCTTTTGAAGCTCTGCAAGTTTTTTTGAGCAGTTTTCAATATCTAAAGCTGTATGCAAATCTTCAAGAGGTCTTCTGTTTTCTTCAAGTAATGATTTTATTTGTTCTATTTGTAGCATGGACGCTCCTTTTTTAGACTGATTTTTGGTTTTGCGAAAATAAATTTAAAAGATCAGTCTTCGTTCATCAAATGGAGTTTTTGGATTATATAGAAAATAAGTGAAAGAATTACAGCAACAGCAGCTGCAAGCACCATTCCGCTAAGTTCGATTGCTCCTACTTTAACCGAAAGACCGGAAAGACCTGTGATAAATACAACAGAAGTCAAAATTAAATTTCTTGATTTTGAATAATCAACTTTTTTATCAACTAAAAGTCTTATACCGGATGCACCGATCATTCCATAAAGAAGGAAGGTTACACCGCCGATTACATTTCCGGGTATCGTGCTGATAAGGGCAGAAAGCGGTCCTATGAAAGCCATTAAAATTGAAATGCAGGCTGCACCGCCTATAACTTTTACGTTATAAACACCCGTTACTGCCATAACGCCAATGTTTTCACCGTAGGTTGTTGTCGGAACTCCTCCTAAAAATCCGGAAAGGGCAGTTGAAAAATTATCTGCAAATATGCTTCTGTGAAGTCCGGGATCTTTCAATAAATCTTTGCCGACTACATTACTCGTTACGACTTGGTGACTTATATGTTCTGCCGCAATTACAAGTAAAACGGGGAGCATTGTAAGACAGGCGCTTACTGAAAATTTAGGAAGTGCAAAATGCGGAACAGTGAAGAAAGAAGATTGCATAACAGGAGAAAAGTCAACCGTTTTGAAAGCAACTGCAGTTATATATCCCGCGATAATAGCAATTAAAATCGGTATTGTAGAGAAGAATTTTCTGAATAAAACCGAACCGAAAACTGCAACACACAGGGTTACCAAAAAGATTACGATATCAGCGGTAGTTCTGTTTTCGACCATGATGTTTGCGCCGATTCTTCCGCCCGTAATTGTAGCTTTTGCAAGTTCAAAACCGATTAGTGCTACGACCGGTCCCATAGCCGCCGGAGGAAGAACAATGTCAATCCAAGAGGTTCCGAATTTATATATTATAGCCGCAAGTACACATCCTAGTAATCCCACAAAAATAAATCCGCCTTGTGCATAATTAAAACCCTGTTGCTTAATTATTAACAATGACGGTGCCAAAAAAGCAAAACTTGAACCTAAATATGCGGGAGCCTTTGCCTTGGTTATTAAGATGAAAAGCAAAGTCCCGATACCGTTCATAAGTAAAACTATACCGACATCAATACCAAAAAGAATCGGAACTAAAACGGAAGCTCCGAACATCGCAAAAGTATGCTGAATGCTAAGCGGCAACAACATAGTTGCGGGAATTTTATCACCGATGTTGTAAATTTTTTTCTTTGTCATTTTTCCCTCCGACCTTTTCTCTCAAATATGCCCCGTCTTTTGGCGGGGCAGAGATATATTAAAAAACTTTAATATATTGTATATGTTTTAAGATCATTTATCAATATATTTTAGGACAAAATTCCGACAATTTACAATCGTCACACCTTGGTTTTTTCGATTTACAAACAGCTCTTCCGTGTAAGACACAGCGATGACAAAAGTCATTTTGTTCTTCCGGCGGAAGTAGTTTTTTTAACTCTCTTTCCACAATCAAAGGGTTTTTTGTTTTTACAAGACCAAGTCTGTTGGCAATTCTAATAAGATGGGTGTCTGCGACAATCGCGCTTTTTCCGTAAATATCTCCGACGATTAAATTTGCGGTTTTTCTTCCAACACCCGGTAAAGTAATAAGTTCTTCAATTGTTGACGGAATTTCGCCTCCAAAGTCCGATAAAACTTTTTTTGCCATTTCAACCAAATTATTTGCTTTATTTTTATAAAAGCCACAAGAGTAAATCAGCTTTTCAACATCTTCTTTTTTTGCTTTTGACATGGACTTTGCATCGGGATATTTCGCAAATAAAGCAGGCGTTGTTTTATTTACTCTTTCATCCGTGCATTGAGCGGACAACATTGTTGCACACAGAAGCTGAAAAGGGTCATTATATACAAGAGAACAAATAGCTTCCGGATATAAGATTTTCAGTGTTTCTATCGCTTTTATGCCAATATTTTTTTTAGTCATTATACACCTTTGTTTCATTGAATTAACATATTTTATATGCTATCATTTTAACATAATTTCTGAAAGGATGTAGAGGATGTATAGCGATAAAATAGATGTAATTGAATTTTTAAGAAATAAAGACTCTGAAGTCGCGGAGTTCATGGGAAAAGAGCTCAACAGACAACAAAATAATATTGAACTTATTGCTTCGGAAAACATAGTATCTCCCGCTGTTATGGCAGCTATGGGAAGCTGTCTTACGAATAAATATGCCGAGGGTTTACCTCAAAAAAGATATTATGGCGGATGCGAGTTTGTAGACGAAGTGGAGCAAATCGCAATTGACAGAGCGAAAGAACTTTTTGGCGCAGATCATGCAAACGTTCAGCCTCATTCGGGAGCTCAGGCAAATATGGCAGCGTATTTTGCTCTCGTTCCGTTAAATTCAACAATTATGGGAATGAGTCTTGCCTGCGGAGGTCACTTGACTCACGGATCTCCCGTCAATATGTCCGGTAAATTTTATAATTTCGTTCCCTACGGTGTAAACGATGAGGGATATATCGATTATGACGAAATGGAAGAGATTGCAAAGAAAAATTCTCCTAAATTGATTGTTGCCGGTGCTTCCGCTTATCCGAGAAAGATTGATTTTGAAAGAATTCAAGCTATTGCTAAGAGTGTCGGGGCCTTGTTTATGGTTGATATGGCTCATATTGCGGGTCTTGTTGCATCAAATCAGCATATGTCACCTATTCCCTATGCAGATGTCGTTACAACTACAACTCATAAAACCCTAAGAGGACCGAGAGGTGGTTTGATTCTCTGCAAAGAAGAATTTGCAAAGGCAGTAAATAAAGCCGTATTCCCCGGAACACAAGGCGGACCGCTAATGCATGTTATTGCGGCAAAGGCTGTCTGCTTGGGAGAAGCGCTTAAAGATGATTTTAAAATTTATGGTGAAAATGTAATTAAAAATTCATCGGCTCTCGCCAAAGGCTTACTTGACCGAGGAATAAATCTTGTATCCGGCGGAACCGATAACCATTTGTCGCTTGTCGATTTAAGGGGTACGGACATAACCGGAAAAGATCTTGAACAAAAACTCGATCTTGTTCATATTACCGCAAATAAAAATACAGTGCCTAACGAGCCGCTGTCACCGTTTATTACAAGTGGTCTCAGAATCGGAACACCTGCGGTTACAACAAGAGGGCTTGACGAAAAAGATATGGACGTCATCGCAAACTGTATTGCTCTTGCGGTCAAAGATTTTGATAATAGCAGAGAAAAAATTGAAAAGATGGTATCCGACATCTGTAAATCACATCCGATTTATTAAAAATTATCCTCGTCAAACGGCGAGGATATTAAATTAAAAAATGATAGAAGTTTCAAATCTTTCATTCTTGAATAAAATAAAATATCCTGATTTTAATATAGAAAATGGAACATTGACTTTGCTGTGCGGTCCGTCCGGTGCGGGCAAAACTTCCTTGCTTAAAATATTGAATGGAACTGCTGACAGAAGTTCCGGCAAAGTAATAATTGAATCTAAAGATTTGGATGATTATGACTCAAAAGAATTAAGGCGTCTTGTTGTTCTTTCTTCTCAAAATGTATTTTTGTTTCCCGGAACGATTGAATATAATTTCAATAAGTTTTATGAATACAGGGAACAGATCCCTATAACCAATGATGAAAAGAAAAAATTTTTAGAACTTTGCAAAGTTGATTTTCCGCTCGATAAAGATGTTGATAAAATGTCGGGAGGGGAAAAGCAGAGAATATTTTTAAGTATATGTATTTCGTTCAGATCGGGAATTTTATTTTTAGATGAACCCACATCCGGTCTTGACACATATAATGCCGAAGAATTTGTGAAAAATTTGAAGTCATTTTTAATTCAAGAAAATATGACCGTAATTGCCGTAAGTCATGATATAAATTTGTTTTCAAAATATGCCGACAAAGTAATAGATTTGGAAAAGAAAAATGAATGATCAAATATTAAATATAAATTTCATATCTTTTGCACTTACTTACCTGCTTTTGATTGTCGTTGCAATAATTATGAAAATAAACAAGGTCAATGAGGGCAAGTTACTTGTTGTTGCAAGTGTCAGAATGACGGTTCAACTTATATTGGCAGGTTACATCCTTACCTATATAATAAAAAATCCCGCTTGGTATTTTACCGCTTTATATGTTTCTGCGATGATAATTTTCGCCACTTTTCGCGTTATTTCCAAAAACAAATGGTTGTCCGACAAATTTAAATTTATCGTATTTTTTTCTATCATATTTGCAGGACTTTCAGTTTTGACCTTTGTTTTGACAGTTACTGTCAGAGTCAATATACTAAATCCGCGTTATGCAATTACAATAGGCGGAATGATAATCGGAAATACGATGACGGGTTTGAACTTGGCGCTTAAAAATTTCAAAGAATTAATATCAGACAACGACGTTATGATTGAAACTTTAACGAACATAGGGGCAAATCCAAAGAAAATCATGAAGCCTTTTATTGATAAATCATTTGAAACCGCAATATTACCGACGTTAAATTCTATGCTCGGTATGGGAATAATCGCACTTCCGGGGATGATGACCGGGCAGATTTTATCGGGAACAATCCCCACAACCGCAATTTTATATCAGATTTCAATTATGATTTCTATATGTACATCTAATTCCATAGCTGTATTTATTGCTCTGTTTTTAGGAAGCAAAACTTTATGGAACAAGAAAAATCAATTTATTTTTAATAGGAGTAACATTGAAGTATAAAGCAATTTTATTTGATTTCGACGGAACGGTAGTAAACTCATATAAAGGAGTATTAAACGGTGTTTCGTATGCTCTGAAACAAAAGAAAATCGACATAAAGCCGAAAACTGATTTGATGAAATTTATGGGTCCTCCGCTTGAAACGGGGTTTTTTGAAGTCTACGGACTGACAGACGAAAAACTCATAAAGGAACTTGTCAAAATTCACAGACAATATTATGAGGTCCAAGGCATTTATGAGATGGAACTTTATGCTAATATCAAAGAACTTTTAGAAGCACTTAATAATCTTCCGATTAAAGTTGCAATTGCCTCATCTAAGCCTGAAGTTTTCGTTAAAAGCGGACTTGAAAATTTGAAAATCGAGAAATATTTTGACGTA
This sequence comes from uncultured Oscillospiraceae bacterium, assembly GCA_902489335.1. Lineage (GTDB taxonomy): Bacteria > Bacillota > Clostridia > Oscillospirales > Acutalibacteraceae > JAUNLX01. The sequence continues at coordinate 24,909 of CABTZO010000011.1, forward strand.
GTTTGCGGAACACAGTTCAAAGAGAATAATCCAAATAAAACACGAATATTAAAACGGGCGATGTTGGAAATGGGAGTTTCAAGGGAAGATACGCTTATGATAGGCGATCGTAAATTTGACATGCAGGCGGCTGTGAGCTTAAAAGTCCATCCGGTAGGGGTTTCGTATGGTTATGGAACTGTGGAAGAACTCAAAAAATTCGGAGCGGAAGATATTGTCAATGATCCGCTGGATGTTTTGAAGATAATAAGATGAAAGGCGTTAACAATTAAAATCTTATTTATGTTAAAATTTTTTATCGGAAATTTTGTAA
>CABTZO010000012.1 GCA_902489335.1 uncultured Oscillospiraceae bacterium
ATCATATCATCAAAATCCATTGCATTGGATTTTTTAAGTTTATCCTGATACATCTTGTAAATAGGTGCCACATAGGTAATCATGGTGTTTTGATAATCAGAATTTTCATCAACAAACTTTGTTTCAAACTCATCCGGTGAAACAAGATTATCTTTAGCTTTGCTGATAACACTCAAGACTTCAAAGGGTTTCAAAACCCCATCTAATTTTTTTGCCTTAAGACAGTCTTTAATAATTTTCTTTTGATCGTTTGTATCATAGATATCAAAATTTGAGTTATATCCTATTCTGTCTGCATATCTTCTTAAAATTCTTCCACAAATTCCATGGAAGGTTCCTGCCCAAATTTGAGAAGAAACTTCTTCCCCTAATTTACCTGCCAGTCTGTCTTTGAGTTCGCCGGCAGCCTTATTTGTAAATGTTATGGCTAAAATTCTGTAAGGCGCAATCGGATTATATGACAAAACTCTTTTTAAAAGCTCCGAATTTTTCTCAATTTCAGATTTATCATTTTTTATTTTATCGAGAAAATTTATTTCTTCATCTGTTGGAAGACTATGAAATTTATCGTGATGATATACGTTTCCGTATTTCATAAGATAGGCAATTTTATTTATTACAACAGTGGTTTTACCCGTTCCGGCACCGGCTAAAATTAAAAGAGGCCCATCTTCGGCAAAAATCGCCTCACGCTGTGACTCATTCATGTTAGAAAATTCTGTGTTTAAAATCTCCTGTCTTAAATTTTTCAGTTTATTTTGATCCAATTTAATTTTCCCTTTTGTTTTTTCTGTAATTTATATAGTCATTTAATATTATCGTTGCGGCAGTTTTATCGACTACCGATTTTTTCTTTCTTTTCTTTATATTGCTTTCATGTAACTTGTTATATCCTATAACTGTAGTAAGCCTTTCATCAAAAAGTTCAATTTTAAGATTTGTTTTTGTTTCCAAATCAGATTTTAATTTTTCTGTTAACTTAGCTTTTTCACCACATGTGCCGTCCATGTTTTTAGGATAGCCGATTACAATTTCGTCAACCTTTTTTTCCTCTGATATTTTAACTATTTCATCTATTAGTTTTAAATAATTATCAGTTTTAATAGTAGTCAAAGGATATGCAAGAATCTCTGATTTATCGGTTATTGCAACACCGGTATTTTTCGTCCCGTAATCTATTCCCAGAATAATCATTACCAGAGTTTCACCTTTCCGATTATTTCTTCCAAACTATTAATGTTTTTATCTAAACAATATTTTTTCATTTCTTCTAATATATCAAGACAGATATCAGGCTTAATAAAGTTTGCGGTTCCGACCTGTACGGCATTTGCGCCGGCAATAATCATTTCTATCGCATCATTTCCCTTAACAATTCCGCCCATTCCGACAACAGGAATATTTACTGCGTTAAAAACATCGTTTACCATTCTAACTGCAATCGGAAAAATTGCAGGCCCTGAAAGTCCGCCTGTATTGTTTTTTAGCTTAGGTCTAAAATTGTCTATATCAATTCTCATAGCAATAAAAGTATTAACAAGACTTAAGGCATCTGCCCCATTGTCTTCGCAACATTTGGCAATTTCTGCAACATCTGTAACATTAGGAGTTAACTTCACCATTATTTTTTTACTCGTTTTAGATTTAACATCATACAGAATATGTTTCAAATCCTCTTTTGAAGTGCCAAAACAACGCCCGCCTTTTTTTATATTAGGGCAACTAACATTGAGTTCTATCATATCAATTTTTTCTTTATCAAGAATTTCAGCAAGTTTTGCATATTCATCGGGTGAATTTCCCGATATATTGACTATAATTCTCAAATCTTTTGAGTTTAAAAAAGGTAGATCTTTTTCAATGAAATATTCGATACCTTTGTTTTGTAAACCAACAGAATTAATCATTCCGGATGGAGTCTCAAAAACTCTCGGTGGCGGATTTCCGGGTCTTTCTTTTAAAGTTACACCCGAACAGGATATACCGCCTAATTTTGAAATGTCATATACTTGATCAAATTCCCTTCCAAATGCAAAACAACCGGAAGCTGCAATAATTGGATTTTTGAATTTTATTCCGGCGATATTAACAGATAAATCAGTCATTTTAACACCACCTTTGTCCCGTCAAAAACGGGTCCGTCTGAGCATACTTTTTTATATTCTGTCTTACCGTTATCTTCGGTTTCTACAACACAACCGTCACAAGCTCCTATTCCGCAAGCCATTCTCTCTTCAAGCGAAAGGTATACAGGAAGATTGTTTTCTTCAGCAATGGTTTTAACCAGTTTCATCATAATAATCGGACCGCAAGCGTAAATACAATCATATTCGGTCTTTTCAATCATCTCTTTTGCAAGTGCGCTTACATATCCATGATAACCGTAACTTCCGTCATCTGTTGCAATTTTCACATTTTTACTAAAGAGCTTAAAATCTTTTTCTAAAATAACGTCCGACTTTGATTTAAATCCAAGAGCAACATCGGAGTCATTTAGTTGCCTTGCTAAGTATAAAAGAGGTATTGATCCGATTCCCCCTCCGACAATCAAAACTTTTTTTACATTTGATACATCAAAGCCGTTACCTAAGGGACCTACAATGTCAATAATATCTCCCTTTTGTTTCTTTGATAATATTTGGGTTCCCTCTCCTCTTATTTGATAAATAAGGCTTATCATATGATTTTCAGTATCAATATCGGCAATTGAAAGCGGTCTTCTTAAAGTTTTATCACAGCAAACATTAACAAATTGACCGGCAGTTAAATTTTCAGATAAGTATTTATCGGAAAAAGTTATTCTGTAAACATCTTTTCCGATTTTTTCATTTTCAATTATCTTTGAACAAATATTTTTAATTTTCACTTATTTCACCTGTAGAAAGACTGTCAATAAATGTATCTGCCATAACCAAACTTGTAAATGTAGGTATACCCTTTTCTTCTGCAATTCTTCTGAGATAAACGGTATCCTTATAAGAACTTGAACTACTGTCAGTTAAAATGACGAGATAATCCAGCTTGTTTTTATTAATCATCTGTATCAGATGATCATCTTCATCAGACATACGATTTATTAGATTTGTCGGAATGAAATTTTCATTGAAAGTTTTAGCAGTTTTTCCGGTTGCAAAAACTTTAAATCCAAGTTTATAGAATTTATAAGCAACATCAACACCTGCTTGTTTTTCGCTGTCTTTAAGACTAAAGAAAACACTTCCGGAGTCTTTAACTGTTAATTTACAAGCTCTCATAGCCTCAATGAATGCTTTAGCAAAACTATCTTCTACAGATACAACTTTACCGACCGATTTTGATAAAATTAGGTTATTTTTTTCATTTATCACATCGGAGTCAAACCTTGGCATTAGAACAGCATTTTTATTGATTATTTCACTGACTTCATCAAGATTTTTGTTTTCTAAAATATTATAATAAATTTCTCCTATATCAGTAACAAGAAGAGTATTTACAAACGGGAGCAAATCAACTTTTGTATCCGAGCTATTCAACAAATAGATTTCATTATTATAATAAACATATTCAATATTCATTATTTTGTTTTCTTCACAATGATTGAGTAACTTTTTTGAGATTTCTTTTATATTTGAAATCGCTTTTTCGGGCAAATTAAGATATGGCATAACTGCGATAGAATCAGTTGCGTTTACTCCTGCTCTCTCTATTTTTTCAACTGCATTGATAAATTTAAATTCATCCTGTTGCTTTACACAAAAAACTTCGGTACAGATACCTGTAAAATATTTTTCAACCAAAACTCTGTCAAAATTAGTATTTGAATCAATAAAATCAATTAACTCATCTTTATTCCAAAAGACAATATCAAAATCATTGTTTTTGACACTTATCGGATATCCGATTGTTTGTGCCTCAGTCAGAAGATTTTCTTTGTCATGAACAAGTGAATACGGTCTATGTTTTATATCAAGGGTTTTAAGTAATTTGGCAAAGTTGATTTTATCTTCAATCACATCAGTTTCAGTCTGTTCTTGAACATTAAAATCAAAAATTACTTTTTTGGCATTTAATTTTACCTTTAAATTTTCAATATAAGACTTATCAAATTTATCTATTATAACTTTGTCAAAAGCAATTAAACTTGCTGCCGGAGAGTCAAAATTTGAGGTCAATGAAATAGTTTTATAACCATTCTCCTTATATTTTAAAGCTGTGAAGAACGACAGATATGTTTTTTCGTTGCTCTTGTTATATGAAGAATCATAACCATTGACAAACAAAACAGTTTGCTCATCTGAATTAAGTTCCTGCTGATTGAATTCTTTTAATTCTTTATTTTTTAAACTTGAATAAATTTTTGCAATGAAGTTTAAATCATTTTCAGCAATTCCGGTATAAAGTGAAAGATTTTCTACATCTTTACCCCTTAAGATTAATTCTCCGAGAGCAAAAAATCTGCTTTTGTTGTTTTCATCAAGTGAAATTAAAAGATCTTGAGTTTGTGTTTCGCAAACATTTAAAATCTTTTTATTTATTTTTTCTTTGCTGAGCATAGAAAGATTCTTTATAAATGATGCATAATAAGAATTATCAAAAGAAGTATTAAACCCTGCATCATCGATGAAATATGCATTTGAAACTGCAGTCAATTTTTTAGTTTGATTAAATTTTAAGTCTAAATTTTCAAGAGTTTCACCATTTAACAGTTTAAGATTTATTTTTTCAAGTTCCAAGCCGGTATATATCTTTGCAAGACGATAGAGTTTAGAAAAAAGAGGATCAATATATGTAGATAATATTTCCTGAGTTTTTTCATTATATGCAAAATAAAGTGTTGAAAAACCTACAATTTCAGATTTTTCTAAAATCTTATCAGCAAGTTGAGTCATTTTATCTTTAAGCTTAGGATTTATATCTTCAATGAAAATCGGAGAGTTTTTATGTCCGATACCATAGGGTTCCAAATGACGCCCGGCAAGTATACATCTGCTTTTACCCTCTACGTCGGTTAAAAAGCAAAGTTTATAAGACTGAAATTTATCAATGGATTTTTCAACGAAAACTTGTTTTAAGTTTGATTTTTCTTTTTGACTGTTAAATGTATCGGATACTGCAAATTCATTATAACAAAGGGTCTTGATAGGTGTACCGATAGTAAAAGCAGGATAAACATAAACCGGGTATCCTATCTCCTCTGCAAAATGTAAAGCATAGTCTAAAGTTGAAGAATATCTGTTTTCAATCGGATGTAAATCGTTTGAATCAAGAAAAATATTAAAGTGTTCCGGACTGAGAATATTATACAACGTATTAACATTGAGTCCCGATATCATAACTTTGTTTTCATCTAAAAAACCGCTTACCGACAGGTCTAACACAGTTTTCATGGATTCTTTATTTCCGAAATTCAGGAAAATAGTGTCAATTTTTTCGTCTATAATGATTTTCTTAATATTGTTAGAATTGATAGCTTTTATATAAGCTTTATTTGAAAAATTGTTTTTTGCACAAATATTCACAGCCGATGAAGTTAAAATAACGGTTTTATATCCCTGCGTCATCAAAGTTTTGCAAAATTCGGCCGCTGCAGTGTCATATTTTGTTCCAACTAATAAAACGTTTTTCATTTTATCCCCTCACGCTTTTAAGATCTTTTTTCATTGAAATTGCCGCATCACGAGTAGCTTGCATATAATCTCTTTCATCATAATTTAAGTTTTTATACGCACAGATAATTGAGCGAGACGCGTTTATAATTGCCCCTTTATTTAAAAATGCAGCTTCAACGTCTTTTGCACCGCCACCTTGTGCTCCGTAACCCGGAACTAAGAAAAATGTGTTCGGCATCAATGAACGAAGTAATGATAGTTGCTCCGGATAAGTTGCACCTACAACTGCGCCGACATTTTCTCCCCAGCTTTCTGCAAGTTCAGCAACTTCTTCATAAATTCTTCTTCCATTTTCCAATTTTAAATCTTGAAGTTGTCCGGAAGACTCATTACTTGTCTTAACTAAAACGAAAATAGACTTATCAGATATTTCACAAATATCCAGCAAAGGCTTAACGGTGTCATAACCCATATAGGGATTAACCGTAAGTGCATCTACATCATAAGTTTTAACATTATTATCAAAATACGAAATATTGCCAAGGTAACCCTCAGCATAAGCATGCATTGTTGTGCCTATATCGTTTCTCTTTCCGTCTGCAATAACATATAATCCCTTTTCTTTAGAATATTTAATCGTATCTTCAAAGGCTTTTATTCCGTTATATCCGAGAGTTTCATAATATGAAAGTTGTAATTTAACGGCAGGCACTATGTCGTAAATAGCATCAATCATACCTTTATTCCATTCGTATACCGCTTTTGAAGCAGACTCCAAATAATTTTCGTCATCCTTCAAATATTTTTTCATTAAGAAATTAGGAACGAAAGATAAATTGGGATCTAATCCTACTACAGTGGGGTTATCTGTTTCTTCAATTTTTTTAATAAGTCTGTTAAATGACATTTAATCCTCCGATTTATATACTAAATTACCGTCGCAAAAAGTAAATTTTACCTTACCAAATAAAGTTAAATTCTTGAAAGCTGAATTTTTACTTTTACCATGAAAATCCGATTCTGAAACCTTGTGCATAATGTTTGGATCAAAAACAACAATATCAGCCGGTTTTCCGACAGATAAATCTCCGGCATTAATTCCGGCAATCCTTGCGGGAAGGAAGGTCATTTTTGAAATTAGATCAAAAAGAGTCAAAATATCATTTTGAACCAGATAAGTAATTCCGGCAGAAAGAGCTGTTTCTAAACCGATTGAACCGTTTAAAGCCTTGTTGAAATCAGACTTTTCCGATTTTGTATGAGGCGCATGATCAGTTGAAATAACATCAATCACTCCGGTTTTTAGAGCTTCTCTTACCGCCCTTACATCTTCTTTTGTCCTAAGCGGAGGAGACATTCTAAGGTCAGAATCTTTACCGAGAAGCAATGTTTCATCAAGGGAAAAATGATGTGGTGTTGCTTCAGCGGTAACTTTAACACCCTTTGATTTAGCAAATTTAATAATCTCAACAGATCTTTTAGTACTTACATGACATATATGAATTTTTGCATTCAAATAATCAGCAAGTAAAATTTCTCTTGCAGTTGCAATATCTTCTGCAACGGAAGGTATACCCGGGACAGACAATTCTTTTGAAATTTCACCCTCGTTTATCAGCTTACCTTTTGTCAAATCTCTGTCTTCACAATGAGCAAAAACAGGTCTATCAACTTTTTTTGATAGTTCAAAAGCCCTGTAAAGTAAATCACTTGTCGCAATTGGCAGCCCGTCATCGGAAAACGCAACTGCACCATTTTTAGCAAGTTCTTCAAAATCCGTAAGTTCTTTACCCTTTAATTCTTTTGTAACAGAAGCGATTTGATAAATTTTAATCAAAGCAGATTTTGCTTTCTCATTTATATAATTTAAGGTTTCAACATTATCTACAGTCGGACTTGTATTAGGCATTGTGCAAACATGCACATATCCACCCGCTGCAGCGGCTTTTGATCCGGAAATTAAGTCTTCTTTTTCCATTTGTCCAGGATCACGAAAATGTGCATGTAAATCAACAAAACCGGGACAGGTAACAAGCCCATCCCCGTTTATAATAACAGCCTTATCAGATGAAATTCCCTTGCCGATTTTTGAAATTTTACTGTTTTCAATCAGAATATCGGTGATTTCATCAAAATTATTTATAGGATCAATTAAATGAGTATTTCTAATTAAATAAGACATATTATTTACCTCAATGTCTGGAAGTCGTAGCAGGTTTCGTCGTCTCTTTATCTTGTTCTTTTGTAGTTGGTTTAGCTTCATCTGCCGACTCTGTTGTAGTTTCCGGCGTTGCGGGTGCTCCGCCTTCGTCAGGAATAAAGTCCTTTTTATAATAACCGACCATGGTTCCTGATGTTGAATCTCCTTCTTTTACAAGCAGACCGGAACCGGGATAATAGTTTCTTTTCACAACATCGGAAGGCATTTCAAACTTTTTCGAGGGGAGACCTCTTGAAATGGCATTAAGTGATAAGCCCAATAATTTTGCTGCGGTTGCAGAAGAACCGTCTAAAGGTTTCGGTTGATCATAACCGTACCAAACCGCACCAACATAATAAGGTGTTCCGCCTGCTCCCCATTTGTCTTTATTATCAGTTGTTGTTCCGGTTTTCATAAAAGTTTCAAATCCACTTACGCCACAACCTCTTGCTGTACCCCTTGAAACAACGGTTTGCAAAAGTTGGTTCATTATATAGGCTGTAGATTCGTCTATAACTTTTTCTCCTTTAACGTTTTTATTTTCGAAATAAACTTTTTTACCCGAATGGTCGGTGACTTTTGTATAAATATAAGGTTTATAATACTCTCCACCATTACCGAATACAGCATATGCGGCAGCCATTTCAAGAGTATTAACCCCTTTTGACATACCACCTACGCCCAATGAAGAAAGGTTTGCGTCTGAATCTTTGCCGTCTTTAATTAATGTAGAAAAATGAAATTTATTCACAAGAAAATTAAAAGAATTTCTTGTTCCGTAATTTAAAACCATTCTAACCGCAGATGTATTCAGTGAATCTTGAAGCGCATATTGAACGGTTACTTTTTTGTTTTCCGATCCGAAAGTGCCGTCATAGTTCTGTGGCCACTTTTCACCGTCTTTAGTGATAGCAAAATCCTGAATCATTTTTGAATAGTGTATTTTATTGCTTTGCAAATTCGGAGCATAAGCCGAAAGAGGCTTAATGGAAGAACCCGGTTGTCTCACAGAATCGACAGAACGGTTAAGTCCCCTATTGACCGTTTTCGGACCTACTCCTCCGACCATTGCGACAATTTGTCCTTTATAGTCCATTATTGTAATTGCTGCCTGTGTTTGCTTTGAATAAATTCCTTTTCTATTCACAAAGATATCTTCAACTTTATTCTGAGCATCAACTTGGATTGTCGAATAAATCCTAAGTCCGCCATAATATATTTTCTTAATGGCTTCCTGATTTGAGTATCCTGAATCCATAAAATCTTTAGTCAAATTATCGATAATATAGTCTACATAATAACTGTTTATTACGGTATTGGTTACATTTTTGCTTTCTTTTAATTTTTCTCCCGAGAAGTTAAATTTTATATCATAACCTAGCATTTCTTTATATTGACTTTTAGAAATCAAATGTTGCTTTTCCATTTGTTTTAAGCATTCACGCATACGCTTTTTATTGTTTTCGGGATTAATAATAGGATTGTAAAAAGTCGGAGCTTTTGTAATACTTGCCAAAACCGCTCCCTCGGCCGCGTTTAACTCACTTACATCCTTATTGAAGTATTTTTCCGCAGCAGTTTGGACTCCGTAACAACCGGATCCAAGAGGTATGGTGTTGAGATAAGCTTCAAGAATCTTATCTTTATTGTAGTTTTTTTCAAGATTTAATGCCTGTAAAATTTCATGAGCTTTTCTCGAAATTATAACATCATTTTCACCTGTTAAATTTTTTATAAGCTGTTGTGTAATAGTTGAGCCGCCTTGTGAAAGTCTGTGCTTGACTATAACACCGGATAACCTGATCCAGTCAACGCCGCGATGATGACGAAATCTTTTGTCTTCAAGCGCAATAAAAGCATTCTGAACATCTTTCGGAATCTTATCCAAACTAACCCATTTTCTGTTCTCTTCTCCATGTAAAGAGGCTACCTCAACCGGTTTCCCCTCTTTATTCACTGCATATATGATACTTGTCTGATCCTGATTATTTTTATAATAATCAAGATTTATTTTAGAACTTCCAAATATATAGGCAAGAGAATAGATAGATGAAACGCTCGACACCAACACTGAAGTTATCAAAATAATTATCAGAATCGTAATTAAAACCCTTACAATAGGAGTTTTATTCATTAAAGATGCTGTAAAATCTCTATTTTTATTTGATTTTCTCTTTTTACTTTTATTCATTTGAATTGAAGAGCCGGAAGCTCTTTTTATAGTCTTATTGTTCTGATTCATTATTTCCTCCGAAATATACTGCGGATTATTATACCACAAGATAATAAACTTCGTCACCTAAATTAAACATTATTTCAATGTCCTTGATTTTAAAACATAAAAATAATAAAATGAATATAAATATCTTGTTTTAGGGGGAAATTTTGGATAATAATTTATTTTCCAGATCAGAGAATGGTTATTCAGTAAATGAAGTTGAAAAATATCTTCTCTATCTTCAAACAAAATTTACTAAAGCTTCAATGCAAAATGAAGAATATAAAAAAAATGGTGCAAAATTATCAGAGGAAAATGATAAATTAAAACGGACCATTGAAGAGATGTCGGCTAAAAACAAGGAGCTTTACTCCGATTGTGTTAAATTTGCAAAACGATTAAAAGAAAAGGATTTTGAGCAAGCACAGTTAAAGGAAAAACAAGCAGAGCTTGAAAAGGAACTTTCAGAGCAAAGAAATAAGGCAAATTCAATAGCCGATAAAATAGAAAAAGAAAATATTGAAAGACAAAAATTAACCGAAAGACAATCACAGCTCGAAGACGAGCTTGCAAAAGAAAGAGAAAAGTCAAATTTACTTGAAGATAAAATAAAGGCCGAAGAAGAATCCAGGGCCTCTGAAATTCTATTCCAAGATATAGATAAAAAACTCAATGATCAAATCTCTTTACAAAATTCAGATCAAAATAATGAATCGAATTTTTCTGAAGAACCGATTATTGTTACTGATGAGATTTTAAAAAAGCAGAGTGAAATTAAACCGGACGAAAATGCAACAAACAAACTCAGAGAACTTATATCATCAGAAAATAATTCAGAAGAATTAAATAACAATCTTGATATTCAAAAAAACATTAATTCTGATGCAGTTATTGATCTTGATAATACCCCTGTTTCATCCAAATCAAACAAAGTTAAAAAAAGATTTTTGACCTTTTTACAAATTATTTTTTCCGTTATTTTTATTTTTATGGTTATCTTCGATGTGATAGTAGGTATTGTCTATTCAACCGAAAAAATGGACAGTAACAAATATGTTTTTCAACGCAAACTCTATGTTGTAAATTCAGATGAATATAAACCGAAGTTAAACAATAAAGATTTACTTATTTTAAAAGTAAAATCAAAATCAGATATAAAAAAAGGAAAACTGGTATTATACGATAATAATCAGGATGGCAAAAAAATCTTTGTTGTAGATAGCACAGAAAACTTCAGTAAAAATTCCACTTTTTCCATAAATTCCGTAAGAAATAACTCTGAAAAAACAACCTATAATATTTTCTTCGGAGATACTTCGTTTATATCAACGGTTGAGTATGTAATACCAAAGGTTGGAAGTATTATGCAGTTTGCTGTTACAAATAAACTTTCATTCATATTTCTAATTGTCCTGCTTACTCTGATCCCCTTCTTATTTATTTTGCTTATACCTGTATTAAAAAAAGATGTTAAGAAAAAAGCCGTTTAATTTCAAACGGCTTTTTATACAAAATTATTAAAGTTTTCAGCATTAAATATGAACTATCTGTTAGATTTATAACAATTCATCGTTAAATTGTTGAAAAAAAACACTCACAATGTTAGAATTACTATGTTTTATTACATATTAGGAGGTAATTAACTAATGGCAAACAAATCAGTATTTATCACCGGTGCCTCAGGAACAATGGGATGGGCTTCTTTCAAAGAAATCTACGACAGAAGACCTGATCTTGATATTAATGTTCTTCTCAGAGACAGTGAAAAGAACCGTAAATTGTTCGCACCATATTTAGGTGATGAAAGAGTCAAAATCGTGTGGGGCGATTTTGAAGATTACGACGCAATCAAAAAATGTGTTGATGGCACAAGCTATGTTCTCCACATCGGCGGACTCGTTTCCCCGGCAGCAGACTATTGGCCGAAAAAAACTTTCAAAGTAAATACAACAGCTGCCGAATATATCGTTAAAGCTGTTAAAGCTCAAAAGAATCCCGATGACATAATTGTTGTTTATATCGGAACTGTTGCTCAAACAGGTAACAGACCCGATCCGATTCACTGGGCAAGAACAGGCGATCCTATCAAGACATCAATCTATGACCATTATGCTGTTTCAAAGACAATGGCTGAAGCTATTTTCGCTGAATCAGGACTTAAAAAATGGGTTTCAATGCGTCAATCAGGAATTTTATATCCTGAAATAGTAAAGAACATAGATCCTATCATGTTCCACGTTCCGTTAAACGGAGTTTTAGAATGGGCTACTGTTGAGGACAGTGCTACACTCATGTGTAACGTATGTACTGATGATCTTCCCGATGATTTCTTCAGAAGATTCTACAACATTGGTTCAGGTCCTGACTACAGACTTACAAACTATGAATTTGAAGACTATCTTCTCAACACAATCGGTATGGGTCATGACGCAACTAAGAAGCTCTTCTCACCAAATTGGTTTATTACAAAGAACTTCCACGGTCAATGGTATGCAGACTCTCAAGTGCTTGAAGATTATCTCCACTTCAGACACAACACTCCTGTTGACGCTTATTTCTCTCAAATTCTTGGTGCAGGCGTTCCCGGAGTTTATAAACTTTCAGGTCTTGCAGCTAACCCGATAGGTAAATTCTTTATGAAGAGACTTGCTCTTGACAAGAGATTCGGTACTCTTACTTGGGTTAAGAATCAAGATAAAAACAGACTTACTGCATTCTTCGGTTCTCTTGAAGATTACAATAAGATTCCGGATTCATGGGATAACTTCAAAATTTACAGACCTTCTGATGAACCTACATATCTTGATCATGGTTATGATGAAAAGAAAAAGACATCTGACCTTGATATCAACGATATGAAAAAGGCTGCTGAATTCCGTGGAGGCGAATGCTTGTCTAAGACAATGAAGAAAGGCGACCTTGGCACTCCGCTTCAGTGGAAATGTCAATTCGGACATGAATTTGAAATGTCACCCAACCTTGTTCTCAAGGGCGGTCATTGGTGTCCTGAATGTCTACCTCTTCCTTGGAACTATGATGAAATTGCTAAAGGAAATCCATTCTTTGCACAAGTATGGACTCCCGACCACGACAAAGATGAACATAATGTTTATGATTGGGATATTTATTCATCATATGATGAATTTGCAGGAAAACCGGAAGCTTTCAATGATGTAAATGACGTTCACGATAAATACAAATACGGATTTACAGAAGCTGCAAGAGCAAAAGCTGCAAAAGAGAAAAAATAAAATTAAAAATTTTACAGCCTCAGTTTATAAACTGAGGCTGATTTTTTATATAAATTTATATTAATATTTAATTGTTATCTGATTTTTCAACAATTATCTCAATTACACGCCTACCTTCAACCTTATTGACGGTAAATTTATGACCTTCATAAAAGAAAACATCCCCTCTTTCAGGTATCTTTTCAATATTTCTTTGCACAAAAGCTCCTACTGTTCCAATGTCTTCATTATTTTTAATTGAAATAAGTTCACACAAATCTTCAAAGGTCATAGAACATGCAATTTTATATATATCCTTTGCAAGTTCTTGATATTCAAATTCTATATCATCGTGTTCATCATATATTTCTCCGACAAGTTCTTCTAAAATATCTTCCATCGTTATCATACCCATTGTTCCGCCAAATTCATCGGTAACAATCGCTATATGTAAATGTCTTCTCTGAAGAGCTTTTAATAGCACAGATATTTTCATCGTAGGGATAACAAAAATGAGTGGTTTTATTATATCAGTCACCTGTTTGTTCCCTTTAATTACATCATTAAAAAGATCTTTCTGATGAACATATCCGATAATATTGTCTATCGTTTTAGAATATACCGGTATTCTGGAAAATTCACATTCATGAAATAAATCAATGTATTCTTCGAGCGTCGATTCTTTTTCAATAGCTGTCATATCAACTCTTGGTGTTAAAATGTCCTCAGCCTTTTTATCATTGAATTCAATAACACTGTATATCAGCTGATTATCACCTATAGTTATACCGCCTTCATTTGTTGCTTCATCAACCATTGTAAGAAATTCACTCTCTGTAATCTTGCTGTCTTTATCAAGCGAAAAGATTTTACTTATTAGCTTTTTCAATAAATCAAAGACCATGTTTAAAGGCAATAAAATATACATAAACATTTTTATTGTCGGTAAAACAGCTTCAGCAAATTTTTCCGGATATTCCTTTGCAAAACTTTTAGGAGTTATTTCGCCGAATATAAGTATAATAACAGTTAGAATAAGCGTTGAAAGGGTTGTCCCTATTTCACCATAATTTCTTACAAATAAAACGGTAGATATTGAAGCAGCGGAAATATTTACAATATTATTTCCGATTAAAACAGTTGTGAGAACTCTGTCGTATTTATTGTCATAAAGATCCAAAAGCTTAGCTGCACGATCTTTTCCATCTTTTATTTCAGATTTAAGTCTAATTCTGTTTATAGCGGAAAAAGCTGTTTCAGTTGCTGAAAAATATGCTGAAAATATAACGCACAAAATCAGAATTAAAATTAATATCGAGTCAGAAATAATATCACCTTTCCTCTATATTGAATCCAATTTTTTTTACTTTATCAAATGCTTTATGTGCAACTTTTATTTCATCGACATAATAAGTCGGAGATAATTTTAATATAAGAACATAATAAATTGTAACTATCAACAAATACGGAAACGGAGAAAAAATTCCCGGATTAACAAGAGACATAAGTTCAAGAAAAATATAAGAAATAAACAGTGTCAGCTTAAACAAAGATTTCCGATGTTGAATTATTACCTTTGCTCTTATAACAAATTGATACAAATAAGCTACAATTCCCAAAAGTCCCATACTCCCTATTATTTGAAATACGGAATTATGAGCCCATGGTAGCGATCCCTTAACCGCGTCATAAATTTTCATATTTTTTTCATTGGCAATTCCGGCACCAAAAACCGGATTATTAATAAAGTCTTTTATAGCTTGTTTCCAAAGTCTGATTCTGGAAAGACTTTGTTTTGTATCCGAAAAACGATACATTGAGAAATATAGCACATTAAACCATTTTTCATAGGTTAAGGTTAAGATTATTATAGCGACAGAAAAAATAAAAATTAATGTTTTTCTGCTTTCCTTTTCTAATGCAAAAATCGCCAAAAACAGGAACATAAATTCAAAAGTTCCAAAAAGAACTCCCCCTCTTGATCCCATAAGAAAAAGTGTAACAACATTAATGACGGGGATCAGAATATATAACTTATTTCTAAAAAACATATAGAATGAAAAAGGCATTGAAAGCATAATTAATGTAGAAGCATTATTTCTCCATTGCACGCTTATAACACCAAATCCTTGGTCAAACCTGTAAGCGTTCAAAACATATTCTTTCGCAAGTTCAAAAGCAATAAATAAAGACAACAAAATCATTGCATTTGCGAAATAGGATTCAAAATCATAGTCATGATTAGATTTTGTGATTTTTGAAAGTATCACATAAATTAAAAGCATTCCAAAACCGAGACCTATAATGTTTAAAATTGAAAAAGGCTGGAAATAATTTGATGGTTTGATGGTTCCAAGGCCGCCAAAAGTAACGGCAACGGAAGTAAATAACATTGCCGAAAAATATGAACCCCTTCCCATTACAACTTTTTCATGCGGTAAATTTCTATGATACAGTAAATAATTTAACAGAAAACCTACACAAACCGGCACTACAAGTATAGGTGCAATATCAGTGAACAGATCTACTGAATTATAAAATTTCATTCCTATTGCCGTAATAATTAAAAGCGGCATTATCAGCGCATAAAAATCTTCAGTTAAAATAAGAATTAAAGAACAGACATAAACAAAAAAAACAAGACCTGCCAAATCCTTGCCAAGAAAAACAAAGATTGCGGCGATCAAAAAATATAAGAATAACGAATATTCAGAAGTAAGAAATTTTCTAATAGAATCGAGTATATTCAAATGAATTCCTTTCAAAGCTTTATACCATCGTAGTATTAACATTTTATCAATTAAGATAATAAAAATCAATCAATAGATTTTATGTTCAGAAATATGTTTTTCCAATTATACAAGCTTTTTAATAACTTGAGATTTTATTAACTATCAACTAAATTTTCATAAATCTAAATCATATAAAGCACTTTATTTTTATTTTGCATGTATTATAATACTTTTAGCACTCTGATTAACCGAGTGCTAAATCATGTAACTTAATCTATAAATATAAGGAGGATAAAATGAATCTTAAACCACTTGCAGACAGAGTTATAGTAAAAGATATCGAGGTTGAAGAAAAAACCGACGGAGGTATCATTCTCTCAGCAAAATCACAGGAGAAGCCCCAGATTGCCGAAGTTGTCGCAGTTGGTCCCGGAGGTTTAGTTGAAGGTAATCAAGTTGAAATGACTGTTTCCGTAGGTCAAAAGGTTATTGTCAGCAAATATGCCGGTACTGAAGTAAAATTCGAAGATGAAAAATACAATATCGTAAAACAAAGCGATATTTTGGCAATTGTTGAATAAGGAGGAAAATTTTAATGGCAAAGCAAATTATTTACGGTGAAGAAGCAAGAAAATCGCTTCAAGCCGGAATTGATAAACTTAGTAATACAGTAAAAATCACACTTGGTCCAAAAGGAAGAAATGTGGTTTTAGATAAAAAATACGGCTCACCTCTCATAACAAATGACGGTGTTACTATAGCAAAAGAAATTGAACTTGAAGACCCCTTTGAAAATATGGGCGCTTCATTGGTTCAAGAAGTTGCAAGTAAGACCAATGACACAGCCGGTGACGGAACAACGACAGCAGCAGTTTTGACTCAAGCTCTTATTACAGAGGGAATTAAAAATGTTGTTGCGGGTGCTAATCCGATATTAATCAAAAAAGGAATTGCGGATGCTTGCGATATAATTGTTGAAGATCTTAAAAAATCATCCAAAAAGATTTCTAATTCCGAAGATATTGCACGTGTTGCAACAATATCTGCCGCAGATGAATACATAGGAAAATTGATTGCAGATGCAATGGATAAGGTTTCATCTGACGGAGTAATCACAGTCGAGGAATCTAAAACTGCAGATACAACTTGCAACGTAGTTGAAGGAATGCAGTTTGACAGAGGATATATTTCTCCTTATATGGCAACAGATACAGAAAAAATGGAAGCCGTTTTAGATGATGCGGCAATTTTGATTACAGATAAAAAAATAACGAACATTCAAGACCTCCTTCCCCTACTCGAAAGCTTGTTAAAAGAAGGTAAAAAATTATTTATCATAGCTGAAGACATTGAAGGCGAAGCACTTACAACTCTTCTCTTAAATAAACTTCGTGGAACACTTACCTGTGTTGCGGTTAAAGCACCGGGCTTTGGTGACAGAAGAAAAGAAATGCTTCAAGATATTGCAACTTTAACCGGTGGTCAGGTTATAACCTCTGACTTAGGTCTTGAGCTCAAAGATACCACTATTGATCAACTTGGTAAAGCAAGCCAGATCAAAGTTTCAAAGGAAAACACAATCATTGTCGGCGGCGGCGGAGACAAAGCAAAAATCGACGAAAGAGTAAATGTAATAAAAGAGCAGATTAAACTCTCAAAATCAAGTTTTGACATTGAAAAATTAAAAGAAAGACTTGCAAAACTCTCCGGTGGCGTAGCAGTTTTACATGTTGGTGCAGCAACTGAAACAGAAATGAAAGAAAAGAAACTCAGAATCGAAGATGCACTTTCAGCTACAAAAGCTGCCGTAGAAGAAGGAACCGTTGCAGGCGGCGGAGTTGCTCTTCTCAGAACAAAAGCAGAACTTGAAAAAGCTGTTAAAAAAGCTGATAACAACGATATAAAAACAGGTATTGCAATTGTTCTTAAAGCAATTGAAGCTCCAATGCGTCAAATTGCAACAAATGCCGGAATTGAAGGTTCTGTTATTATCAATGAAATTCTTAAAAATAAGAGCAAGACCTATGGTTTTGATTTTGCAAAAGAAGATTATGTTGACATGTTTGAAGCCGGTATCATAGATCCTACTAAAGTAACAAGATCAGCTATTGAAAATTCATGCTCTATTGCCGGAATGATACTTACAACTGAATCTCTTGTAACAGACATACCTGATCCTGCCGCTGAAGCTGCTGCAAATGCTGCAATGGCAAGTGCTGCCGGAGCCGGTGGAATGTATTAATATAGATTATAAAAATCAGATATTAGACGTTAGAGTACGCAGAAAAGTAGACGGTTATACATCGTCTGCTTTTTCTTTACTTAGATTTGAAAACTAATTATATTTAAGATAGAATAATAACAACGAGGTGATAAATATGGATGAAAAATATGATAATGACTATATAGATGAAAATATCATTACTATTCTGGATGATGACGGAAACAAATTTTATTTTTTAGAACTTGACAGAATCGAAACTGATGAAGGAAAATATATTGCTATGACTTCAATGGATGAAGAGAGCGATGAAGATGAAAATGTTTACGATGAAGTTATAATAGTAAAAGTTGAAGACGATGAAAAGTCTCTTGTAGAAATCAAAGATGAAAAAGAGCTTGATGAAATAACCAAAATATTTGAAAAGAGACTTTCTGAAAAATATGATTTAGAATAAAAAAAAGCAATCTTATGATTGCTTTTTTTACGCCCGCCGAGTCGGAGTTGAGCTTTAAATAACCTGCTCTTTTTGCAGGTGGGCACCTTGTTAAAAGTTTCCGGTTCCCTTCGTCCGTTTGGGAGGTCTACTCTCCACTTTTAAAATATCTCGGTTCCCAATTAAAATGTGTTCGGGTTACATCAGCTAACCGTATCGAGCCCGGCAGGTAAAAATTAAATAAGACAAGAATTTAAAAAATTAAGTGTATCTTCATATACTTTTTCTTTTTCAAGTTCATTAAGAATCTCATGACGAGCACCTTTGTAGATTATAACCTGCGGTTTTAAACCGCTTTTTTTCATTTGTGAAGCGAATTTTTTAATGCCCTTTGAGTAATTGCCGACAGGATCCATTTCACCTGAAATTACTAATATAGGTAAATCTTTATTTATTGATTTAAACCAATTATCTTCCATTACATTTTTCATCATAGTAAACATGTCATGTAATCCGGAAATTGTGAAATGGAAGCCACAGAGAGGATCGGCATTATATTTATCAACGACACTTTCATCTCTTGAAAGCCAATCATTTACAGTTCTTTTGTCAGTTTTTGAATTATAATTGGCAAAGGCTACGCTGTATAAAAATGAAGACAGTTTTTTACCGCCCTTCACTTTCATTAAAAATTCCGATAGTTTGATTGCCAAATCAACGGGTTGTGGTCCGCTGGTGCCACAATAAACAACACCGTCAAGTTCATTTTGATATCTTGTGGTAAATAGTCTTGCAACAAAAGAACCCATGCTGTGTCCGAAAACAAAAAGTTTTTTTCCTTCATTTTCTTTTTTAGCAATTTCAAAAAGTGAATGAACGTCTTTAACGAAAACATTACCACCTTCGTTGTTCTTACCAAAATATCCCAAAGTGATATCATTTCCTAAAGATTTACCATGACCGATGTGGTCATTTATATAAACTGCAAAACCATTTTCGCAAAGATATTTTGCAAATGGTTCGTATCTCTCTTTCATTTCAGCCATACCATGAATTAAAACGACAACACCTTTAACGTCTTTTTCAGGCAAAAATTTTAATGCTGAAATTTCTAATCCCTTTTCTTCTGAGGAAAAAGTAAATTCTTGAATTTTCATATTTACACATCCTTATAAAAATTATTTCCAAATATATCGGCGATTAAAATTGCGGGAAAATCCTTAAATTCAATTTTTCTGATCGCCTCGCAACCCAAATCTTCATAGGCTACAATTTCTGATGATACTATGCACTCTGAAGCAAGTGCACCGGCACCACCTATTGCGGCAAAATAAAGTGCCTTATTTTTTTTGATTGAATTTAAAACATCTGAGCTTCTCTGTCCTTTGCCGATCATTATTTTAAGACCAAGATCCATAAGCCCGGGAGCAAATTTATCCATTCTTCCCGAAGTAGTGGGGCCGCAACTTCCAATCGCAGAATTTTCAGGTTTATTAGCAGGTCCTGCGTAATAGACGGTAGCATTTTTTATATTTATCGGAAGATCTTTTCCGGAATTGACTTCTTCAATCATTCTTTTATGCGCTGCATCTCTTGCGGTAAAAGCTGTTCCGGAAATTAGGACCATATCCCCTGCCCTCAAAATTTCCGGGCTTAAAGCAAGTTGCTGTAAATTTATTTTTTTTACATCACAAATATTTTTTGACATTTGAATTATAGTCTTCACTTTCAATTATTGTATCATCTTGTGAACTGTCGTCATATTTATTTATAAGTTCGATGATTTCTTCTGTTGTTACGGTGTATTCGTCTTTTTTCTTGCTTAAATCATCAGATAAATCTTTTACCTTTGTTGATAAAATTTCAACATAATCTGATAAATCACTTAAATTAGAAACTGATTGATCTAAAAGAGATTTTTTGTTTTCTATTATTTTATTAGCTTTCAAATTTGCATTTTCTAAAATTTTCTTAGACTCAAGATAAGTTTTTGCCAAATGATGCGTCCTAAAATCTTCTAAATCGGATTCTAAGGCCTTTTTCTTGTTTTCAATATCTAAATTCAGATTATTTATTCTTTCGGCTTCTTGGTGCTCTAAAAGCTTTTCTCGTTGTTCAAGATCTGCTTTTCTTTCTTCAATTTCTTTATTGAGGTTTTTAAGTCGTTTTTCATAGTCATTTGAAAGATATTCTTTTTGCCGAGAAAAATTTTCTTCCATCTTAACAAAATATTCAATTACATCTTTTTTATTAAATCCAAAAAAGGATGATTTAAATATTTTTCCCATTTCTACCTCAAGATTGATTTATTATATTATCATTTTAATATCATTTAACATGCAAGTCAAATAAGAAAAAACAAAAAATGCATGGAAAAATAAACGACAATTACAGAGAAAATAAAAGAGTTAAAAGTGAATAGAGAAAAGTATAGAAGGAAACGACAATTTGATTAGATAATAGAGATAAACTAAAAGTTAAGAGAGAAAAGTACAAAAAGAAACGACAATCTTCTGATGAAAATTGTCGTTTCTTTCTGGTCGGAGCGGCGGGATTTGAACCCACGGTCTCTTGCTCCCGAAGCAAGCGCGATACCAAACTTCGCTACGCCCCGAAAATTCGCACTTACATATAATATAATTATTTGAGTAAAATTGCAACCGCAAATGTTTTATTTCCTGATTCAATGTATCCTACAGCAACTTTAGTATATTCCGATTCTAATAATATTTCGGCATTTTCAGGTGCGTCATACCAAGTCTTCATTAGCTTGTCCGCTTGAACTTTTACATCGGACTTGAATCTCACTTCATCGGCATTTGTAAATGAATATCCGTTTTCATTGAGAACAGTATGGAAGCCAAGTCCGTTGGGTCTTGTTTCGTCGTATTTGCTTTTTATTTCATTAGCTCTTATTTTACCGATTTTATAAAGTTTAGAATCTGTTTTTAAAGGTGATATTCCGTTTTCTTTTCTATATGCATTTATGAGATTAAATAAAACTTCATTTTGTGATTTATCTTTATCGGAAGGTTGAGTTGTAATTTCAATCTTTTTTCCGATAACAGGTACACCATCAGAGACAGTTGATGATTCTACTGTTTGCACTTGCTTAGTAGTTTTAGCCGGCTGTTTTTCGGTAGGTCTCTTTTTTGGTATTTTAAATAAAATGAAAATTATCACAAAAACTACGGTTAAAATTGTCAAAAGAACCGGCAAGATATATTTTTTATTCACGTTATCACCACTTTTATTTTTATATGTATATTTTATATGAAATTAAAATTTTTATCAAAGCATTTCTTTTTATAAAAAATCGGGTGGCTTTCCCACCCGATTATTTAGATTAGTATTTACTTAAAGTCTTATCTTACATAGAAAGGACTGCTGTATCCTTCAACTGTCTGATATCCTTTAAATGCTACCTTTTTAATTCCCTTGTAAACAAGTCTGTATTCACCGGGCTTAGCATCACGTAACAACCAATTTACAGAAGCAATTAACTTTTTGGAAGCCGTTTTCTGCTCATATTTAATATATGTATATGGATCGGCATCATTTCTGTCTGTTACCCATTTTCCGCCAACTTTTTTCTGAACTTCCATAAAGGTGTAGTTTTGTGGAACTATAGGATCATCCTTCAAACGAAGATTTGTAACATGTCTGGGATCTGCAGCTGTAAACTTAGCTGAAACAGTATCTCCGGATTTATAAACTTTTTTGCTTACATCTTCCTTGAGTGTTCCGGGGTTGTACCAGTCAATTTTGGGAAGACCAACACTATACATAGTCTTAATAACCATCTTTGTAGGTTGCATCGGCATTCCGGGTCCGGGATCTGAAAGTTTGTTACTTACAAGATCTTGGGCAAGTTTATCCATTTCCTGAGACATAGCAGCGCCTGTCCAAGGTCCGAATAAATCTGTTGAACCTTCATAGTGTTGAGCTGCAAACTCTTCACGGGTTACCATATATTGACTGTATGAGTTTGTATGTGTAGAAAGAATGATGTGCTTTACTCCGGCTTGCGCCAAAGTAGGTGCAACGAATTCTTTAATACGTCTTGCTTGTTCTGTGTTAACTTCAAAAGATACGGAACAAATAGCTGTTTCACCGATTTGGAAGATTTGAATTGGTTGAATTTTTTGCATCAATCCACCAACAGCCAAGCAAACCTTCTTCTCCATCTGTAAATCATCATATTTATCGGATTGTAAAATTTTCATTCCAAGTGGCCAAAGCGGATCAGCGATTTTTTCAAAGCCTTTCATATCAACAACGCCTTTAAGTTTAGCTTTTTCAACCTTAACTTCACCGTTTTCGTCAATATAATAATTGTTTCTTACGGTACCTTCTTTTGCGTTGTCAACAGGTGCTCCCTCTTCGTCTCCTGCAATAATAGCTGTTCCTACGCAGGGTTCTGAAGTTGTTACATTATCAAGATTATCATATGGCATATGGTATCTGCCGATATATTTTTTATCAACTTTAATTTTACTGAAGTCCTTAGTAGTGTAATTATAAGCAAGTTTATTTGTAAGATCTATTTTAGTAACACCTTTTCCGCCTTTGAGAAGCTGTAAAAGTGCTTTAGCATCTTGCTTACCGTCAACAATTTCGTTTTCTATAGGATCAAGATTTTTATCAATATCGCAAGGACGAAGAAAAGCTGCTTTATAATCTGCAACCTGCGGTTCATTTGGGCTTGCGTCACCTGATTCAGCTTGTGCGAAAGCAGCAACATAACCATTGCCCATTTCTTTTTCAACGGCATAGGCAGCGTATCCCTTATGATCCGACGCAATAAGTCTATTCGGCATACCGTTTGATGTTCCATGTGAAGCGTGGAATGAAAGCATTCCTATATCTCCGCCGTCTTTATGAGAGAAACTCAAAACGGACATTTCCTTACTTACTGTAGCTGAAACAGCTTCTAAATCAGGCAAATCACCATACATTTCTTTGTAGTTTACGTTCCATCTTGAAGCATCAAGTGAACGGTTAAAGTTTTCGATAGTAGTGTTACCATAATAGAGCGTAACTTTACCTGGTGCCAAATCTTTATCAGCCTTTTCTATAGCATCTGCTATGCCCTTAACGATAAGGTTATAGCTTGCCTCATCAAATCCGGGAACACCGTTTACAAGGCTATAAAGAGGGAACCAAGAAACGTTTGAAGATGAAGAGTGGCAGTGAGTAGCAGAAATCATCATATTGTTTTCATTATACTTCGTAAGTCCTCTTTTATGCAGTTCCTTGATAACTCCGGGCTTAATGCTTTCTGTCATATGAACTATTTCAACTGACGCATAAGCCATTGTCTTGTCGCCTTTTTCAACAACAAAAGCTCTTGCATTAAGTCTCATAAGAAGACCTTGCATAAGGTCACCCATCGAGTTATAACCGGTACTGATTTTGGTTATAGGACCTGTAATATCAGCTTTACCGACTCCAACTTTAACATCGGTTTTCTTTGATGCGGCAAAACCTGAAAGCATGAAGCCGATCATCAGAGAAACCACGAGTAAAGCGCTGATTATTACTCGTTTAAACTTTCTCATAAAATACCCCTTCCTTTTGTTAAAAAGTACTTGCGAACAATATAATATATAAATAAAAAAATTTCTACTATTAAAAGAAATAATTAACAGAAAATATATATTTTAGATTTTATTTATCAATATTTTTAGATGATTTTCAACATAAACATAAATAAAATTAAAAAATTTATATAAAAAAGATAAAAAAAAGACTGCAATTGCAGTCTTTTCTTTGGCTCCTCCAGTTGGGCTCGAACCAACGACACTGCGGTTAACAGCCGCATGCTCTGCCGACTGAGCTATGGAGGAATGTCTTGCATCTAATGGCTAAAATCTAACATTTAGATTGGTAGCCCGTACGAGATTCGAACTCGTGTCGCCGCCGTGAGAGGGCGGAGTCTTAGGCCTCTTGACCAACGGGCCAATTATGGTACACCATCAGGGACTCGAACCCTGGACACCCTGATTAAGAGTCAGGTGCTCTA
>CABTZO010000013.1 GCA_902489335.1 uncultured Oscillospiraceae bacterium
AAATTGTCTTCTAACTTCTTTTATCATGTCATTTGCAGCTTTTCCGACGCTGCTCATTGTAAGCGCACAGAAAAGGAAGGGGAGCATACCGCCGATTAACATTCCGCAAACAACTTTTGAATCAAGAATATTGATTATCAGAGTTTTTCCTTGCGGAGCAACGGCTGTAGCGAACGATGCAAATAAAGCGAGTGCTGTCAAAGCAGCTGAACCGATAGCAAAACCTTTTCCCACGGCTGCGGTTGTGTTTCCGACAGAATCAAGTTTATCTGTAATTTGTCTTACATCTTCATCAAGATTTGCCATTTCTGCAATTCCTCCTGCGTTATCTGCAATCGGACCATATGCATCAACAGCAATTGTTATACCGGTTGTTGAAAGCATACCGACCGAAGCGAGTGCAATTCCATAAAGACCCGCAAATTTATATGCAACAAATATTCCAACCGCGATGAATAAAATAGGAAGTGCTGTTGAAAGCATACCGCTGGAAAGACCTGCGATTATGTTTGTTGCCGCACCGGTTTGAGATTCTTCGGCAATTTTCTTAACAGTCTTATATTTATCTGAAGTATATACCTCTGTTATAAATCCAATTGCGAGTCCGACAATAAGACCGGCAAGGATTGCAAAGAACGCGTTGAAACCTTTGAAGAATAATTTACATAAGACGGCACCGAAAATAATAACTAAAGCTGATGAAACATAGGTTGCGATATTCAGTGCTTTATGAGGATCGGAACCATCTTTACTGCGAACAAAAAATGTAGCGATAATTGAAGAGAAAATACCAACAGCTGACAGAATAAGCGGATATAAAACGGTTGAGCCGTTAAATAATCCAATAACCGAAGTGGTGATTGCACCGAGAGAAATAGCTGAAATAATTGATCCTACATAAGACTCATATAAATCGGCACCCATTCCCGCAACGTCTCCGACATTATCTCCTACGTTGTCAGCGATAACTGCCGGATTACGAGGGTCATCTTCGGGTATATCGTTTTCGACTTTACCTACAAGGTCTGCACCTACATCTGCAGCTTTTGTATATATACCTCCGCCGACTCTTGCAAACAGTGCTATTGAAGAAGCACCGAGAGAGAATCCAAAGAGATAATCAACTTTGCCGTCAAATACAAGATAAATCAAAGAAACACCGAGCAGTCCGAGACCGACAACAAGCATTCCCATGACTCCGCCACCGGAAAAGGCAACTTTAAGAGCTTTATTCATTCCTTTTTCTCGAGCGGCATTAGCCGTTCTTACATTTGCTTTTGTTGCAACCTGCATACCGAAGAAACCTGAAAAAGTAGAAAATACGGCGCCAACTAAGAACGCAATTCCGGTTTGCCAATTTATTGCAACGGTAATGGCTATAAAAAGAACAAGCGTAAATATGCTCAAGAACTTATATTGAGAAGTGAGAAAAGCTTGTGCTCCCTCATGAATTGCCGCAGCAATTTTTTCCATGTTCTCGGTTCCGGGCTTTTGCTTAATAACTCTGAAAGCAAGAAAACCGGCATACAAAACTGCCAAAATACCTGCAACGAGAGAAACGTAAACCAAATTTCCCATTAGTATACTTCCTTTCAATTTTTAATATGCTCTGTATTATAAGTAAAATAAGAAAAAAATACAACTTAAAATTGCAAAAATTCAATAAAGTTCACCTTGAGTAAACAAATAATTAAAACTTTTTGCAAGATTAGAAACTCAATTTACCAAAATAAGAAAAATATTAAGCAGAAAATAAAAAAACAGTGTTTTTATTCAACTGCTTATATACACAAATAATAAATTAGATCAAAGAAAATATTGTGAAATTAACCAAAGTTTCGCATTGATTTTTTACATTCTTTTGAGGACCACAAAATGTTGTGGGTGGGTATTGCTACAACCACAAGTCACTGCAAAAACCCTTAGAATGCTATTGCAATCAAGGAAAATCAAGGGTATAATTCACTCAAGTGGAGCAAATAGTATTAAAAAGGTTAAAAAAGGGGAATTTTGGATGGCTTTTTTAGGCGAATACAAACACACCTTAGATCCTAAAAACAGAATATTTATTCCCGCCAAGTTCAGAATGGAACTCGGTAAGTCTTTTGTTTTATGTAAAGCTCCGGATGACTGTCTTTTCATATATTCAAATGAAAATTGGGACAAGGTTTGTGAAGAAATATATAATCTTCCGCCCGGACCAAAATCAAGACAGATACAAAGAGATCTATTTAGAAATGCAATAAATGTTGAACCCGACAAACAGGGCAGAATAACGATTAATCAAAAACTTGCGGAATATGCCGCTCTTAAAGATAAAGTTACGGTTGTCGGCGCAGGCAAAAGAATCGAACTTTGGGATGAAGATAAATGGAACGATAATCTGACTCAAATGGAACAAGCTGTTAAAGATGACGATAATCATGCAGAGGTTCATTACTGATGAGCGATTACCATGAAAGTGTTTTATTATCGGAAAGTATCGAAGCTCTGAATATAAATAAAGACGGTGTATATGTCGATGCAACAGCCGGAGGCGGAGGCCATTCATCAGAAATATTAAAACACCTTTCAAACAAAGGGAAACTTATTTTGATTGATAGGGATCCCGATGCAATTGAAGAACTTTCAAAAAGATTCAAAGATGAAACAAGAATAAAAATTGTAAGAGATAATTACAGAAATATAAATGCAATTTTAGATTCTTTAAAAATTGAAAAAGTTGACGGAATTATTGCTGATTTAGGTGTTTCATCACATCAACTTGATACGACTGACAGAGGTTTTTCTTATCATAAAGACGCGCTTCTTGATATGAGAATGTCAAAAGAGGGCCTTTCGGCAAAAGATATTGTAAATACTTATGAAAAAGAAGACCTGAAGAGAATTTTTAGAGATTATGCAGATGAAAGATTTGCCGATCGAATAGCCGGAAACATAATAAATTACAGGGAAAACAAAGAAATAAATACAACTTTTGAGCTTGTAGAAATAATAAAAAAGTCTTATCCGCAAAGTTATTTGAAAAACGGTCATCCTGCGCGTAAAACATTTCAAGCTTTGAGAATAGAAGTAAACGGAGAACTTACAGATTTAAAAATAAGTGTTGAAAACATGTTTAAAAGTCTCCAAACCGGAGGAAGACTTGCAATAATAACATTTCATTCAGCTGAAGATCGAATTGTGAAAAATGTTTTTTTAGAATTAACAAAAGGATGTATCTGTCCTCCGGAATTTCCGATTTGTGTTTGTGGTCACAAAAGTGAAGGCAAGATAATTGTAAGAAAAAAATCACCCGGCGAAAAAGAATTAGAATCAAACAAACGATCTAAGAGCGCAAGACTCAGATGTATAGAAAGAATAATTTAAATGGGAGGTAAAAATGAATAACTCAAGTAATGCTTTTGCAATTCCAAATATAAGTCCTGTACCGAAAAAAAGACTTAGACCAAGAGTAGTAAAGAAAAGTGCAAAAAGTTTAAGAAGAGAAAGACAGATTGCAAATGCTCAGGCAATCAAAATTATTTTAATTGCAACACTCCTGTTTTCTATGGTTGGACTTTTACTTTTTTCGAGAGTTAAAATAGATGAACTTGGAAGAAAGGAAAAGTTGATAAAGAGTCAGACGGAAATTCTTGCAGGGGAAAATGTCCGGCTTAACACGGAACTTGAATCTGCCATGTCTCTTGAAAAAGCTGAAGATATTGCTAAAAACAAGTTGGGAATGGTAAAAGTTCAGGATTCACAGATTGAATATGTTAAAATAAATACCGAAGACAAGGTTGTTAAAACTTCAAAAGAGGAAAACGATAAATTTTCAAAACTTAAGATCAGCAAAGCGAAATGAAGCAAGAAACAGAAATAAAAATAAAAGGAAAAAAAAGATATTTCGATCTGAAAAAACACAGACCGGATAAAAAAATAAAAATGAGAGCAAACATCATTGTGGCATTATTATGTGTCATAGGGTTTGCTCTTGGTTTTTTTGGCATTTTCAGAGCTCAATTTATTAACGGGGAAAAATATAAAAATGCCGCGAGAAGACAACAGTATTCTGATATTAAACTTCAGTCAAGAAGAGGAATAATCTATGATGCTAACATGAAAGTAATGGCAAAATCCGCAGATGTTTTTAAGGTGTTTATGGATCCTCATAACATAAAAAGTGAAGAAGACAGAAAAACAGTTTGTAAAATATTATCTGACAAACTGAATGTTCCTTATGATGAAGTTTATTCAAAGAGTAAGGACAAAAAGAACAGATATATTGTAATAAAAAACCAGGTTGAATATAACACAAAAGTAGCGATTGAAAAGGAATTGAGAAAGCAAAAAAAGCTTTCCGGCATTGTAGGGTATGATGACGATGTAAAAAGGTATTATCCTTTTTCAAACACAGCTTCTACCGTTTTAGGCTTTACCGGAGATGAAGATCGAGGCTTGAGTGGAATTGAGTATTATTATAATAAAGAACTTACAGGAATAAGCGGTAGGAATATAAGCGCAAAGGATGCTTTGTCAGGAACCATTGAAACAGATTTCGATAAATACTATGCATCGAAAAACGGAAGTAATCTTGTTTTGACAATTGATACAGTTATTCAGCATTACCTTGACGAAGCACTTGAGCAAGTTGTAACCGATAAAAAAGCAAATTATGGTTGTGGCATTGTGATGAATGTTAAAACCGGAGCTATTTTGGCTATGAGCACAAAGCCGGATTTCAATTTGAATAAGCCGCATGAATTACAAAATCCCATTTATATAACCGAACTTGACAAAATAAAAGATGAAGCGGAAAAGAAAGCAATGAAAAGCAAAGGGGTTAAAGAACAGTGGAAAAACAGATGTATCATTGATACTTATGAACCGGGTTCTGTTTTTAAGTGCTTTACCGCTGCTGCCTCGCTTGAAGAAAATGTTGTGACACCAAAAGACAGATTTTTCTGTTCCGGAAAAATTCAAATTGCTGACAGAACATATTTTTGTCACGACCATCGGGGACATAAAGATCAAGATTTAAAAGATGCGATAGTTAATTCCTGTAACCCGGTGTTTATAGAGGTTGGTCAAAAATTAGGGGCACAAAAGTTTTTTAAATATTTTGAAGCTTTTGGATTTACGGAAAAAACAGAAGTTGATTTGCCGTCCGAACTTTCACCGACAGAAAACAGTACCTATCACGGACTGAATGATTTAGGAACAGTTCAACTTGCTTCAAGCTCTTTCGGACAAAGTTTTCAAATCACACCTCTTCAAATTATCTCGGCCATATCTTCCATAGGAAATGACGGAAAACTTATGAAACCATACATTGTGGATAGAATTGTTGACGAAAATCAAAATACTCTCAAAAAAAATTATCCTATTGTTAAAAGACAGGTTATCAGCAAAAAAACTGCGGATCTTGTTACTGATATGATGGAAGAGGGAGTTAAAAGAGGAACGGCTAAAAATGCTTTTATACCGGGATATCGAGTTGCGGGAAAAACCGGGACTTCTCAAAAACTTCTAAGTCCGGGAAAGTATATTGCATCTTTTGCGGGATTTGCCCCTGCTGACGATCCGGAAATTGCCATTTTGATAATGGTTGACGAACCGACCGGAATCTATTACGGTGGCTCTGTTGCGGCACCACCCGCTGCCGAAGTTCTTAAAAATATACTCAGTTATTACAATATTGAACCTGAATATAGTGCTGAAGAACTGACAAAATTAAATGTTAAAGTTCCAAAAGTTACGGGAATGAACTCAAATGAAGCAAAATCCTCTTTACAGAGTAAGGGATATTCGGTTAAAGTTATAGGTGGAGAGGGCAAAGTCCTTTCTCAAATACCGGAAAGCAATAATTCTTTGCCCAAAAATGGTACTATTTTACTTATAACCAAAAAAGATATTGATATACCAAAGGTAACAGTTCCCAATTTTGATAATATGACTGTTAGCAGTGCAATGAATCTTGCAAAAACAACTGGTTTAAACTTAAAATTGTCCGGATATATTGAAGAAAGTGAAAGCGTATCATATAAACAGAGTGCAAAGGCGGGAACCCAAGTTCCATACGCATCAACTGTAACAGTATATTTTAAGAGCTCTAAAAATATAGCAGACGCATAGGAGAAAATCATGGAAAAGTTGACTACAACCGAAATAGCAAAAGCAGTTTTCGGAAAAGTTAATATTGAAAAAGAAGTTTATGGTTGCGAAATAGATAATCGTCGTGTGCAACCACAATCACTTTTTATATGTATAAAAGGTGAAAGGTTTGACGGACATGATTTTGCCGAGTCTGCGGTAGAAGAAGGCGCTGTTGCTGTTATGTGTGAGAAGGAACTTAATCTTCCGGAAAACATTGCACAAATAATAGTTTCAGACACCTCTAAAGCATTCTTGCAATTTGCAAATTATTATAGAAGAAAGTTTGATATTCCATTTGTCGGAGTAACCGGAAGTGTAGGCAAAACAACCGTTAAAGATATGATACATGCCTTACTTTCACAAAAAAATAAAACACTTAAAACTGAAGGTAATTTAAACAACCAAATCGGTCTGCCAAGAACACTGATGGAATTAGACAAAACCTACGATTATGCCGTTATTGAAATGGGGATGAATCATAGAGGTGAAATCTCGACTCTTTCTTTAATCTCGCAAGTTGATATTGCCGTTATAAACAATATAGGAACTTCTCATATAGGAAACTTGGGTAGCAAAGAAAATATAATGAAAGCAAAACTCGAAATCTTAGATGGTATGAAAAAAGGTTCTACACTTATTTTAAACGGTGACGATGAACTTTTGTCAAAATATAAAAATGAAGAATATAAGGTTGTTTTCTTTGGTATTGATAATGAAAAAGCATCTTATACAGCTAAAAATATAAAATTTGAAGATGAATATACGACTTATACGCTTTGCTCAAATCAAGGTGAGTTTGAAATAAAACTTCCGGCTTTTGGAAAACATGGTGTTTTAAATTCCCTTGCCGCTTTTAGTGTAATTTCTGAACTTGGTCTCGATATTTCTGACTATAAAGACGGACTTGAAAATTTCTTGAGTACCGGGATGCGCGAAAAGCATGTTAAAATCGGCGATATTATGTTTATAGAAGATTGCTATAATGCAAGTCCTGACAGTGTCCGAGCTGCAATCAACACTCTTAACTCGAAAAAGAATCACAGGAAGATTTTTGTGTTCGGTGACATGCTCGAGCTCGGACAGATGAGTAAACAGGCTCACATAGATGTCGGAATTCAGGCTGCAAAGATGGATCTTGACATGGTGCTTTGTTTAGGGGTTTATTCAGAATTGACGGCAAGGTCTGCAAAAGAAAACGGAGTTAAAATTGCAAAATCTTTTGATTCTAAAACAAAACTCGCGGAATATCTTTATGATAATTTACAAAGCGGAGATGTTGTGACTTTCAAAGCATCAAGGGGAATAAAGCTTGAACAGGTAGCAAAAATGGTTTATGACATGATGGAGGAAGATAAAAAATGAGATTTATTTTAATACTTGCAGGATTTGCTCTATCTTTCATAATTTCAGCTTTACTCGGAATAAAGACTATACCGATGCTTAGAAAACTCAAAATAGGACAAATTACATCGGAAGATATCACTTGGCATGAAGGTAAAAAAGGAACCCCGACAATGGGCGGAATAATGTTTATTTTTGCTACTCTCATTGCTTTCTTTATCATAATGATTATAGATTCTTTCACCGGACAGACATTGCAAAGCACTGCGAAAATTTATTCCGGCGAAGTTAAAGTGAAGTTATACGCCGGTATATTGCTTGCATTAAGTTTTGCAATGATAGGATTTATGGATGATTATATTAAAATCAGAAAGAATCAAAATGAAGGACTTACCGACGGGCAAAAAACCATGCTTCAGATATTCGTGATTTCCGCTTATATTATTTGTATTTGTCTAATAGGGAAACCCGCTATGTACTTTCCTATGATTGGTAATTTCTTGGTCCCTTATTGGTTGTATATTCCTATTTCTGTTTTTGCAATTTATGGAACGGTTAATTCGGTAAACTTTGTTGACGGAATAGACGGACTTTGTTCAAGTGTTTCAATAACATCAATTTTTGCTCTTTCTGTAATCTCTTATATTATTGGAGTTTTCAGTATTTCTGCGCTTGGTTTTATTACTGTAGGAGCAATATTTGGTTTTCTTATTTGGAATGCCTATCCGGCAAAATGCTTTATGGGAGATACGGGCTCAATGTTCCTTGGCGGAATTGTTTCAGCTCTGTGCTTTGCAATAGATCAACCTTTGATAATTTTACTTGTCGGAATTGTTTTCTTTATTGAAGCACTTACCGTTTTTGCCCAAAGACTTTATTTTAAACTCACAAAGGGAAAAAGACTTCCGTTTACAACTCCGATTCACCATGAATTTGAAAAACGCGGTTTTTCTGAGAATAAAATTGTTTTAACTTTTACTGCGTTTAATTCTGTATTCTGCATAATTGCTATACTTTTATATTATTTTTCTAAAGTATGAGAAAAAAGATTATTACTCAAAGTAAAAATAGAAAAAAAATACAAAGACTTGGCGGTTTCGACATTACATTTTTGATTATTGTCTTGTCGCTCGTAACCTTGGGTCTTATTATGTTATTCTCTTCAAGCTATACATATGCTTACTATAAACGCGGAGATAGCTTATATTTTTTAAAAAAGCAGTTTGTTTTTGTTTTCTTGGGCATAATTGTCATGTTTATGGTTTCGAAAATAGATTACAGAAAATTTAAAAATTTTGCATATATAACTTTGATTGTTTCCTATGCACTGCTTTTAATTGTTCTTATTCTTCCTCCTCCTCCCGGATATGAAGAATTTCATCGGTGGATAAGAATTCCGCTTTTAGGCACCTTTCAGCCTTCTGAAATAGCAAAATTTGCGATAATTTTATTTTTCTCGTTTCACATGGATAAGTATTATTTACATAATAATAACTTGGTGAATCCTGATTCTCCGACGGCTAAGATAAATATCGGATCTTTTAATATTTCACGTCTGACATTCAACAAAATTTTATACGTTTCAATAATACTTTTAACCTGCGGACTTATATATGCCGAGAATCATGTTTCAGGAGCGCTTTTGGTTTTTGCGATAGGTGTTTTAATGATGTATCTCGCAGGATTTAAAAATTGGTATTTTATTGTGGCGGGTGTTCTATTCTTGATTTTAGTTGCTTTTGTCATTTCAAGACCTGAACTTTTACCCGGACATGCGACACCGCGAATAAGATCATGGCTTGATAAAGATTACAGTCCTATGAAATATAGGTGGCAGACAAATAATGCTCTTTATGCAATAGCTTCAGGTGGTTTTTTTGGAAAAGGATTGGGTAATTCCACACAGAAACATCTTTATGTAAGTGAGCCACAGAACGATTTTATTTTCTCAATTGTCTGTGAAGAACTTGGTTTTTTGGGCGGCGCGATAATTATAGGTTTATTCATAGCCTTACTTGTAAGAGGCTTATATATTGCAAACCGGGCAAATGAAAGATTTGGAAGTTTTCTTTGCCTTGGCATAGTTTTCCAAATTGCAATTCAAGCCGCTTTGAATATCGGTGTTGTAACTGACATGTTACCCAACACCGGAATAAGTTTACCGTTTTTTAGTTACGGTGGTACAGCTATGATGATTTTACTTTTTGAACTCGGAATAGTGCTTTCAATTTCAAGAAGTGCAAGGATTAGGAAAGATTAATATGAATATTATATTTGCAGCAGGCGGAACTGCGGGGCACTTAAATCCTGCTTTGGCTCTCGCACAGGGATTCAAAAACAAGAATCCTGAAAATAAAATCTTGTTTGTCGGAACTCCCGATAAAATCGAATCTGAAAAAGTTCCTAAAGCGGGCTTTGATTTTACATCAATTGAGCTTAGAGGATTCAAGAGGAGTTTTGCTCCTAAAAGCCTTTGGCTTAATATTGTAAATTTATTTAAACTTATAAAAGCCTTTTTTACTTCGAGAAAAATAATTAAAAAATTTAAACCTGATCTTGTAGTAGGATTTGGCGGATATATTTCATATCCGATTTTATCGGTCGCAAAAAAAATGGGAATTAAAACTGCAATTCATGAACAAAATTCTTTCCCGGGAGTTGCAAATAAGATGCTGTCAAACAAAGTTGACCTCGTAATGCTTACAAATTCTGATTGCAAAGATAAAATGAAGATAAAAAATAAGGCTGTAATAACAGGACTTCCCGTAAGAGAGGAATTAATTTCCGTTTCAAAATCAGAGGCAAGAGAAAATTTAGGAATAGAAGATGAAAAAGTCGTAATATTGTCGGTTGGTGGTTCACTCGGTGCAAGTGCTATAAATGAAGTGATGGAACAACTCATTATTAAAAAAGCAGGTGATGAAAATATTGTTTTTTTACATTCTACAGGAAACAGGAAAGCTGAGTTTATTAAAAATCTGAAAGAAAATAATGTTCATCTAAATGAAAATATCAGAATTTATGATTATATTGACGATATGGATCTCGCCATGAACGCAGCAGATGTTGTTGTTTCAAGATCGGGAGCATCCAGTGTTGCTGAAATAGAAGCACTTTCAAAAGCCTCTGTTTTGATTCCTTCACCATATGTTGCCGAAAATCATCAATTTTTCAATGCTTTGACACTTGAAAAAAGAAACGGTGCTTTTCTGATTGAACAAAAGGATTTAACCTGTGATTTGCTGATTGAAAAACTTGATGTCTTGATAAACAATAAAAATTTGCGCGAAGAAATGGGAAAAAATGCCAATATATTGTTTAACAAAAATGTAGTAAACGATATGATTTATAACTGTGAAAAAATATTGGAGAATTGAGATTGGAAGGCAATAGAAATTCAAACCTTAAAGTAATTACTTCTAAAAACGGTAAGAGAAAAAATACAAAATCTAAAATAAATACTAAGAAACCCGTTTCTTCAAAGAGAAGATCGGGAAAAGCAGTTATGTCTTCCGACGAAAGAAAAAAGCAAAAACAGTTATACTATCTTAAAATGAAAAAGAGAAGAAGAATTTTTGTAGGAACAGTATTATTTTTAATTCTTATTATAGTCGGAATAATCTTGTCTTTGACGGTATTTTTTAATATTCAAAAAGTGCAGGTCGTTGGAAAAACAATATACAAAGAGCAGCAAATAATTGATTCTTCGGGAATAAAAATCAGGGATAATCTAATTGTTCTGAATAAGAACAAAGTATCAAAAAAAATAAGAACAGATTTACCTTACATAGGAACGACGACAATTTCCAAAAAATTGCCCTCGACTGTCGTAATAAATGTAAAACCTACGGTTGAAAAAGCAAAAATTGAGTTTAAGGGAAAAATCATTTCGTTAAATGAAGCCGGCAAAGTTCTTAAGATATCGGAAAAAAATGATAATAAAAACGCCACTTTATTTAAGGGTTTAAAAATTAAAGATCCGAAAATCGGATATGAGATTGAATTTGAAAATGATGAATCAAAAAAAGCCTTTTTAACGATTATTGAAAAATTTCAAAAACAAAAACTTGATAAAATAAGCTATGTCGATTTGTCAAAAACATCTGATATTAAGATTATGTATGACGATAGAATCTTGATAAATCTTGGTGATACTGACAATATTGATCAAAAATTGGAACTTGGAGTTCAGGCCTTAAAAAGACAAAATGAAATCAATCCAAAGCAAAAAGGAAATCTTGACTTAACGGTTGATAAAAAAGCATTTTTTCGACCGACTAAATAATTTGGACTAATATAATTAGTATCAAATTTTTATAATTTACATAATTAAATTATGTTTTGAAAAGTCAATTTATGTTGAGTTTTACAATTATCTATGATAAAATGTAACAAAAATTTACGGAAAATTTTTAGTATTGATTATATATAATAGGAGGCTGCCAAATGGGATTTGAAATGGCGACAGGATATGAAAATATCGTTCAAATAAAAGTTGTCGGTGTTGGCGGCGGTGGAGGTAACGCTGTAAACAGAATGGTCAAGTCAGACATTCCGGGTGTTGAATTTATCGCTGTAAATACTGATTTACATATTTTACAAACTTCGCAGGCGACACATAAATTACAGATTGGTGAAAAGATTACCAGCGGTAAGGGTGCCGGCGGAAAGCCTGAAATCGGTCAGAGAAGTGCCGAGGAGAGCAGAGAAAAAATCGCAGATATCCTTAAAGGAACGGATATGCTCTTTATAACCGCAGGAATGGGCGGCGGAACAGGAACCGGTGCAGGCCCCGTAATTGCTTCTATCGCCAAAGAAATGGGCATATTAACAATCGGAATTGTTACAAAGCCATTCTCTTTTGAGGGAAATAAAAGAATGCAACAAGCTGAAGAGGGAATAGAAGAACTTTCCAAATTTGTTGATTCTCTTGTTATTATACCTAACGAAAGACTTGAAGAATATACTCAAGAACCCATCACACTTGTAAATGCGTTTGATATCGCCGATGACATTCTTCGTCAGGGTGTAAGAAGTATTTCGAGTTTGATTACAGAACCCGGATTCATTAACCTTGACTTTGCCGATATATGTTCTGTTATGCGTGACGGCGGTAAGGCTCACATGGGAGTCGGAAGAGCTTCCGGAAAAGACAAGGCCGAAAAAGCAGCTTTGGCAGCTATTTCAAGTCCGCTTCTTGAAACAAAGATAGCCGGTTGTAAATCTGCACTTTTGAACATCAGGGCATCGCTTGATATAACTATGAATGAAGCGAGAGAAGCTTCTCAAATCATTTCAAGTCAAGCATCTGACGGTGCGCAAATATATTGGGGATGTATTTTCGATGAAACATTGAAAGATGAAATTATAGTAACCGTTATTGCAACCGGATTTGACGGACAGATTTCTAAAACAGCAGAAAAAATTAAAACAGATGCCAAGTTAGATGAGATGGAAGACACAATTCTTTCTGGATTCGGTAAAGAAGAGAACCCTGTTGAAGAAAAAACAGTCGAAGAGGTAAAAGTTAATACGAAACCTGTTGACGATACATCCGACGCTGACTATTTTGATGATTTAGATAATATTTTCAATAACAGATAAGAACTTGATTTTTTATAAAACTTGTGATAAAATCACGTCTCGTTGAAAATAATAGTATTTGAAGTAATAGAGGTGAAAAAATGCAAAAAGACATACAGCCGGAATACGGCCCTGTAACAGTTAAATGCGCCTGTGGCGCCACCTTTGAAACATCTTCTACCGCAAAAGAATTAAAAGTTGATATCTGCTCAAATTGTCACCCGTTCTTCACGGGTAAACAAAAACTCGTAGATACGGGCGGAAGAGTTGAAAGGTTTAATCGTAGATTGGGAAAAGACAGTAAAAAATCAAAATAATTATAAACGGTGCTTGAGTTATATCTTACAGCACCGTTTTATTTTCTTATGTCATATAAAACGGTAAAAAACAAAGCGACGGCTGAAAACACAGTAAAAAAATCTAAGTTTATTGCAAGCATAGCACCTGTATCCTCAGTTAAAGACGCAAAAGAATTTATAAATAAAATTAAATCTAAACATAATGCGGCAAGGCATAATGTATATGCATACAGAATTTTTGACGGTCTTGACGAAAAATACAGCGATGACGGAGAACCATCCGGAACTTCGGGATCAGCTGTTTTGTCGGTTTTAAAAAAGCAGGAAATTTTTGATGTTGTAGTTGTAATAACGAGATATTTTGGTGGAACATTGCTCGGAACGGGCGGTCTTGTTTCAGCCTATACAAAAAGTTTCTTAGATTGTCTTGATAAAGCTGAAGTCGTAAACGCTTATCCGCATAAACTTGTTGAGATGAAACTTGATTATGAAACATACCAAATTATTTCAACAATTTGTAAAAACTTAAAGGCAAAAATATTATATAATGACTTTACCGATAAAATTACACTGAAGATTGCAATACCAGATCAAAATTATCAAATGTTTGAAGACAGTGTAAAACAAATAGACGGACATTTAGTTGAAAAAACAAAAGATATTTATATTAAGGAGAATTGATAATGAAAAAAGTAGCCATAATTATGGGAAGCGACAGCGACTTTGATAAAGTAAAGCCTGCGTTTCAGATTTTTAAGGATTTTGGAATTGAATTTGAGGTTCATGTAATGTCTGCCCACAGAACCCCGGAAAAGGTTACAGAATTTGCTCAAAATGCAATTAAAAACGACTTTGGTGTAATAATAGCCGCTGCCGGAATGGCTGCTCATTTAGCCGGATTTATTTCGGCAAATACAGTTTTACCGGTTATCGGAATTCCTATAAAATCAACTTTTGAGGGACTTGATTCTCTGCTTGCGACTGTTCAAATGCCATCCGGAATACCTGTTGCGACCGTTGCACTCAACGGTTCCAAAAATGCTGCTATATTGGCAACTCAGATTTTGTCCTTGTCAGACGAAGAGTTACAAAAAAAGCTTATTGAAATGAGAACTCAAATGAAGAGTGAAATAGCGGCTAAAGATCAAAAAATTCAAGATTTGATATAATTAGGTGAAACAATGATAAGAGAAGAATGTGGCGTATTCGGTATATATTCTCAAAATAATAAAAGAACGAATATGGTCTATGATGTTTGTAATGCTCTTTTAGCATTACAACACAGAGGTCAGGTAAGTGCCGGAATGGCGATAAGCAAATCAGGACAAGTTACGGACTATTGTGCCGGTGGACTTGTCAACGAAGTTTTTCCGAAAAACAAGTTAAAGGAACTTGCTTTAATTGAAAATCCTGATATGATTTTAGGCCATGTCAGCAATGATATGAATTTTGACGGAGTTCATTCTCAACCGCTTGCAATGAGATACCTCAAAGGTTCCTTGACGGTAGCAAATAACGGAAAGCTTGTAAATTCAGTTGATCTAAAAGAAAAGCTTGAGAAAGACGGTGCTATTTTTCAAACGGACACCGATGCTGAAATAATTGCTTATTTAATTGCAAGAAAGAGAATTGAATCCAAAAGTGTCGAAGAAGCTATACAAAAGATAATGCCCGAGTTAAAAGGAGCCTACTCTTTTGTGGTTATGACTCCTCATAAAATGATAGCTGTCAGAGATCCTCTTGGAATGAGACCTTTAAGTATCGGAAAAGTTGACGATTGCTACATGATTTCATCG
Source organism: uncultured Oscillospiraceae bacterium (assembly GCA_902489335.1). Classification (GTDB taxonomy): domain Bacteria; phylum Bacillota; class Clostridia; order Oscillospirales; family Acutalibacteraceae; genus JAUNLX01. The sequence goes on from CABTZO010000013.1 coordinate 15,158, forward strand.
GAAACATCGACTTATGATATAATCGGCGGAGAGTTCCTAAGAGACGTAAAACCCGGAGAGATATTTTCAATAAAACCCGATACAACTGAATCTCAAATAGGACAAAAAAGTGAAAAAACTGCTTTTTGTTCTTTTGAGTATATTTATTTTTCCGGTCAAGATTCAGTTTTAAACGATTTATCTGTTCATAAATTTAGATTTGAAGCAGGGCAGGAGCTATATAAACAAGCTCCGGTTGAAGCGGATGTCGTGTTTGGTGTTCCAGATTCCGGAATAGATGCTGCTCTTGGTTTTGCGAGTGTTTCTGATATTCCCTATGAACTTGGATTTATAAAGAACAAATATATAGGAAGAACTTTACAGGACGATGAAATAGTTCTTACTCAAAAAGCAGTCAAGATAAAGCTTTGTATGCTTAAATCTGTTTTCAAGGACAAACGTGTTGTTTTGGTTGATGATTCTATCGTAAAGGGAATTACGATAAAACAGCTTACAGAGATGATAAAAAACGCAGGTGCAAAGGAAATTCATGTTCGAATTACGGCACCACCGTTCAAATATGGATGCTACTACGGCACCGATTTGGGTGACACAAACGGTTTTCTTTATAATAAAATCGGAGGAAACAACGAAATCATTGCAAAAAATATCGGCGCAGATTCAGTAGAATATTTAAATTTGGATACATTGAAATCTATTGCAAAAAAATCAAGTGTAAATATTTGCACGGCATGTTTTGACGGAGAATATCCGACAAATTTGCCAAAGAAATTTGAACCGGATAAATATTCAATAAAATTAAGTTAAGCGAGGGCATTATGGAAAGTTACAGTGAAAGCTATAAATCGGCAGGTGTAGATGTTCAGGCAGGTTATGAATCTGTTGAACTTATAAAAAAACACATACAAACGACAAAAACTGCAGGTGTGTTGACAGATATAGGCGCTTTTTCGGGTGCTTTCAAACCTGATTTAACCGGTATTGAAGAACCTGTTTTGATTTCCGGAACGGACGGAGTAGGAACAAAATTAAAGCTGGCTTTTTTAACCGATAAACATGACACAGTCGGAATAGACTGCGTTGCGATGTGCGTCAATGATATAATCTGTGCAGGCGCGAAGCCGATGTTTTTCTTGGATTATATTGCCCTTGGGAAAAATGTTCCGACAAAGGTTGAAAAAATCGTTTCCGGAATTGCAAAAGGTTGCGTAATGTCCGGTGCTGCTTTGGTTGGAGGCGAAACTGCCGAGATGCCCGGATTCTATCCGGAAGATGAATATGATCTTGCTGGATTTGCGGTTGGAATCGCAGATCGAAAAAATATGATTGACGGTAAAGATTTGAAAGTCGGAGATAAAATCATCGGCCTTTCATCATCCGGAGTTCACTCAAACGGATTTTCACTGGTCAGAAAGATTTTTGACATAAATTCAGAAAATATAAATATAATGATTCCGCAGCTTGGCAAAAGCTTGGGCGAAGAACTTTTAACCCCGACAAGAATTTATGTAAAGTCTGTTTTGTCTGTTATGGAAAAAATCAAAATTCACGCTATGTCTCACATTACCGGCGGCGGATTTTATGAAAATGTTCCGAGAATGTTGACTGATAAATTAAATGCTGAGATATATAAGGAAAAATTAGATATAAAACCCATTTTTAACTTGATTGCCGAAAAAGGGATAAGCGAACATGATATGTTCAACACTTTCAATATGGGAACCGGATTTATGATCTGTGTTTCAAAAGAGGATGTTAAATCTGCTCTTGAAATACTGATAGATAACGGAGAACAGGCGAGAGTTATCGGAGAAATCACGGAAGGTGAGGGCAAGGTGCAGATATGTTAAATATTGTCGTTCTTGTAAGCGGAGGAGGCTCGAACCTCCAAGCCCTCATTGATGCGCAAAAAGACGAGATTTTGAAAAGCGGGAAAATTGTTAAAGTAATTGCAGACAGAGAAGCTTATGCAAAAACTCGTGCAGAAGAAAATAATATTCCGTTTGAGCAGGTTACCCGAAAAGACTACTCAAACAAGGAAGATTTTTGCGATGAACTTGCAAATCGAATTGAAAAAGAAAATGCCGATTTAATAGTGCTTGCCGGATTTTTGTCGATACTTACGGAAAAATTCACAAAAAAATTCGAAAATAAAATAATAAATGTTCATCCCTCGCTTATTCCGAGTTTTTGCGGAGATGGTATGTATGGTCTTAAAGTCCATGAAGCTGCACTTAATAAAGGTGTAAAAGTGACGGGTGCAACCGTTCATTTTGTAAATGCCATAACAGACGGAGGCGCAATAATTTTGCAAAAAGCCGTCGAAGTTAAAAATGAAGATACTCCCGAAATACTTCAAAAGCGAGTTATGAGAGAAGCCGAATGGAAAATCTTGCCGCTTGCATGTGAATATTTCTGTTCGGGAAGACTCGAAATTGACGGAAAAGTAGTTAAAATTAAGGAGAATTAAATGGAAAATATTTTTGAATTGTTAAAGCGTAACGCGTATCCCGGAAGAGGAATAATTTTGGGAAAGTCTGCCGATGACAAAAAGGCTGTTATTGCTTATTTTATTATGGGCAGAAGTGAAAATTCCAGAAACCGAATTTTTTCTGAAACTAAAAAGGGAATTGAGACAAAAGCTTTTGACGAATCAAAGGTCGAGGATCCGTCTCTTATCATTTATAACCCCGTAATAAGATATAAAGATAGAATTATCGTTACAAACGGCGACCAAACTGACACGGTTTATGAATATTTAAAATCAAATAAAGGCGGCTTCAGAAAAGCGCTGAACACAAGATTACCCGAACCCGATTCTCCGAACTTTACTCCTCGAATTTCGGGACTTGTCAAAATCGACAATGAATTTTCATACAAATTATCAATAATAAAAACAAATGACGGAGAAAAAGACAGAGTATTGAGATTTTTCTTTGACTATTGTAACCCGAAAGCAGGAGAGGGACACTTTATTTCAACATATGTTACAGACGGAGATCCTTTGCCGTCATTTGTCGGTGAGCCCATCAAAATTCAAATTACAGACGATCAAAAAGAGTTTGGCGATAGACTTTGGGAAAGTTTAAATCCCGAAAATAAGGTTTCACTATATCTGAACTTTATCGACTTGAATACGGGAAAAGAAGAGATAAAGATTTTCAATAAAAACGAATAAACAAAAACAAGCGTGATTTGCAAAATCACGCTTGTTTTTTTATATTTCTATTTTTTTGCCCAAGTAGAAAGAATATAGATATGTTTTTATTGTTTTTTTATCCCAAATTTTTTCGGCGGCAAGTCTGTAAATATCGATTTGCTCTTTATATTTATCAATCAATTCCTGACTTGTTTTTGCAAAGTCTGTTTTATAATCTACAATTATTATACCGTCAGTGTTCTCGATAACAGCATCAAAAACGCCCTGAACAAACAGTGTATCGTCACTTTTGACATCTTCATAAAGGTCTTTGGCTTCAATGTTGACGGCAAATTGATATTCACGATAAAAATCATCTGAATTCATTATTAAATCAAATAAATCTGACTCTGTAAATTTTTTGATTTGATTTTCATCTATTAAATTCTTCTCTTCCGGTGAAAGAATATTCTCTTTGCAAAGTTTATTTATCTCTGACGGACAATCAAGTGAAAGAGCCCCTAAATCGGCATAATGCATGAGTGTATGATAGGCGTTTCCCTTGTAATACGTATCTTTTTTTTCGTCTGTTAAAAATTCGGGTTTTGTTTTTGCAAAATTCTCTTTTTTCATCTTGATATTGAATCCGGACGCGGTAATCTTTGCGGGAATTTGAGTCAGAGCTTCAAAGGGATATTTATAAGTCAATCTTTCTTCAATTTTATCCGGCTTTTCGTTAAGATAAATATCATTGGTTTCTGTTTTAAAAATTTCGTCTGTTTGCTCGGCTTTTTTGAATTCAAATGAATTGATATCACTCAGATCATTTTCGGATTTGAAATCGATTTCTGTCTTACCGGCAAATTTAATATCATTTGCAATCCCCGCAAGTAAAATATTTTTAAAGTAATTAGAGTTTTTAATATCGTAAGTAAAAGGCTTGTTGTTTTGCATCATTGACTGAGCCAAAATAAAATCATCATCAACTGATTTTCCCGATACTATAATGTGAAGATTTTTAATTGCCCTGGTCATAGCAACATAAAATACACGCAGTTCTTCAGCGAGTTCAATGTTTTTTCTGCGGAGTTTAAAAATTTCAAATGCAGGTGTACTTTGAACGGAAAACGTATCAAAATCTCTGTACTTTATCGAAAGGCCGAAGTCTTTATCTAAAATCATATCATTTGATTTGCTGTTATTTCCGGTTTTTGCCGAAATGCCGGGAAGTATAACATATGGGAATTCAAGACCTTTTGAGGCATGAATTGTCATGATTTTAACGCCTTTGCCCGTCTGCGCAGATCGCTTTGATGTATATTGCATTTGGCTTTCTTGAATTTTATTAAGCGAATATAAGAAGGCGGAAATCGGTGTTGAATTATTGTAATCATAACTCTCAACAAAATTTAAAACATCGGTCAAATTTTCCGATGAAATATTCCTGCTTTTAACACATGAAAACAGTTCCGGGATTCTTTTATATTCATAAATCAACCTTACGATTTTTGAAACGGAGAGGATCAAAGATTTTTCTTTGAGATATTTTAATTCATCTAAAAAATTTGAAATTTTCGGGTTATCTTTTTTGTCATTTAGAGAGGAAATAATATTCTTAAATTTTTTGTCAAGTTTTATTTTAGCAATCTCATCTGTTGTAAAAGCATAGCAGGGACTTGTTAAAACAGAAAGCATGGCAACATCGTTAGTGGGATTCTCAATGATTTTCAAAAATGATGAAATAACACCGAATTCATAGCTTTCCATGCAGTTTTGTCTTTTTATGGTTACGCAGGGGATATTATGTTCGTTGAAAGCTTTTAGATATTCATTAAAAATATTTCCGGAATTGGCTCTAAAAAGAATGCAGATGTCGTCATATTCAATTTTTTCTTCATCATGTAATTTTATTACGGTTTTAATCACATGATCCAATTCTTTTTCTTTATACTCTCGAAAACCGGATGAAATATGTTCGATTTTAACCTTTGGACCCTTTTCATTACTCAGAGTTTTAAGTTCATGCCCGTTTGAATAATTTATTTTGCAAGTTTCTTGTGTCATAGATTTTTCGAAAATTTCATTTACAAAATTAAGGATATTTGCTGAACTTCTAAAGTTATATGACAGCTTTATATTTTTGTTGTTCGGGTTATTAATTTTTTCGGAAAAAATATCGGGCATCGCATGTCTGAATCCATATATACTTTGCTTTATATCTCCGACAATAAATGAATTTTTGAAGGAATCCGATATAGCTTTAAACAGAAGATCTTGTGCATCATTTGTGTCTTGATATTCATCAATCATAATTTCTGCTATGTTGTCCTTTAGGTCTTTAGCGAGTAGAGTCGGTTTTTGATTTTCGTCATATAAAAGTTCAATGGTAAAATGAAGAATATCGTTAAATGAAAAAACATTGTTTTTTATTTTTAATTTTTTATATCTTATTGAAAATTCTTTTGAGAGCTCAACAAGTGTTTTGATGTATGGCAAACCTTGGTCGAATGAGGCAAAAAGAGAGTTTTTATCAATTCTTAAAATCGGGTCTTTGACAATGGTTTTAATTTCATCATTTATTTTTTTTATTATTGCACCGTTTATTATCTGTGTAGTGGCGGGCATTCTGTCAAAAGTTATTTTATAAAGTTCTTTTTTATTGGTATTTGAAATCAATTCTCTGTATTTTTGCAGATAATCGGTAAGTTTTTCTTCTTTTTTTCCGTTATCAATAATCAAACTCAGGGCTTTTTTATATTTTTCGCTTATTGTTTTAACAATTAAATCTTGAGATGAAATCATTTCTTGATAAATTATATTATTTTCGGATTTATCCTCGTAATTTTTAATAATCAAATCAAAGAAATTCTCGGGAAAGGCGAAAACACTTGAATATTCAAACAGTGAAACGATGGTATCTTCAATAATATTGTCGTTTTTACCGTTTGTCATCTGTCTTGCCAACAACAAAAAATCTTTGTCGGATCCACTGTATTTTTCTTCTAAAAGTTCTTCCAAAACTTCTTTTTTCATTAAATCTAAAGTGGCGTTGCTCCCGATGTTGTAATCCGGAGAAATATTTAACGACTGAAAATTCTCTTTAACTAAAGTTTGACAAAAAGAATCAATTGTTGAAATTCTTGCAAATGGCAATTTCTTCAGTTGATTTTTTAAATGTTCGTCGGTTGGATTTTCTTTTATTAATTTTCTGAGTGCTTTTTTAATTTTTTCTTTCATTGACATGGTTGCAGCAACAGTGAAAGTAACTATGATAAGGTCTTCGATAGATATCGGATTTTCTTTATCTGTTATCTTTCTTATAACTCTTTCAACCAAAACGGCTGTCTTTCCGGAACCCGCAGCTGCGCTGACTACAATAGCATTTTCCTTTGCTTCTATTGCGTCAATTTGTTCGTTTGTCCAATTTATTTTTTTATCACTCATCTTGTTTTTCCTCTTGCATAAAATTTTCTTTGATTTCGCTTAAGGTATTACCTTTGACGCTTTTTACAACCTTCTTATTTTCGTCTCTTACTATACAAGCATCAAAATATTCACAGTAAGTGCAGGGTGAAAAAGAGTTACCTTCTGACATCGGGAAAGGAGAAACTTTGCCTTTTTGCAAATTCTCAATCATATTTTTTATTAGTTCAAGTAAAGTCATTTTAAGTTCAACCAAGTCTTCGGTGTTTATGAGGCTTCCGCTGATTTCTCCTTTTTTATTTATCTTAATTCCGTATTTTGATAAATCTTTTCCCAAAGCACCTATAACTTTCAAATCATTTAGGAACATTCCGCTTATCTTTTCCTCTTGAAGTCTGCTTTTAAGCAAGTCATCTTTTTCAAAATCAAAATCTAAATTTATGTCCGGCATATTCGCTGGATAATACATAACTCCTGCAGGCAACAGCCCATAATAATCACAGTCATGTTTATCAAGCAAGATAAACAAGTAAACGAGCATTTGTATATTGAGTCCCGAAAGGACGCTGCTCCAATTGAGCTCTTTTTTTCCCGTTTTATAATCGACAATTTTTATATATTTTTTACCGTCAATTTCATAAATGTCTATTCTGTCAATAAATCCGACTATATTTATTTGTTCTCCGTTTTCTAAATTTAAATTTATCGGATTTTTTCCTAAATTATATTCAAAATCCGACGGAACAAATGCACTTTCTTTTAATTCTCCGACCATTCTAAGCAAAATGGCTTCTATTACTCGAATTTGATTTTTCAAAAGAGCTACAGTTCGTTTTTTCTTTATGTTTAAAGGACCGAACATATCTTCATAAGCCTTTGTCGCAATAGGACCGACAAGAGTTTTTATGTCTTTTATCGTAAAATCTTTAATTTTGTCGATACTGTTTTCTTTGAATATCGTTTCAAAAGTTTTATGAATTATGCTTCCGAGATACCTGGGATTTAATTCTGCCTTTTCGAGATTTCTGATTTTAAGTTTATAATTCAATAAGTATTTATACGGACAACTATAATAATTTTCTATTTGTGAAGCCGATAAGTTCATATCCTTATTGAACAATTTTTTTACAATTTCTTGATCTTTCAAGTCAAAATCATAGGGAGGAGAGATGCTTTTTAAGTATTCTACAATGTTTTCATAACCTTTTATCTTTGAAAGTTTTTTTTCTATCTCTGTTTTCAATTCGGAATCGGAATTATTTAGTAAGCAGAGAATCTCAAGAGCAGACACATCGCTTTCGATAAATTTTGTAAGCGGAATATTATTAAAGTCTACTTTTGAACAGTTTATATAATTTTCAGTTAAAAATTCATATAAAATTGAAGGCTCGTTTTTTTCGCTTTCATTAAACTCCGGATAGGTTACATAGAGTTTATTACTTGGAGAAGTCATAACCTTATATGACAAAAAATAATTTTCGCCGGTATAGTAGTCGTTTGAAAAAACTTCCTTGCCTGTTATATCGGAAAGCAAAATTCTTTCATTGTTGCTAAATACAGAGAATTTTTTAAGTTCAGAAGGAAATTCTCCTTCTACGGCTCCGATAAGAAAAATTGCTTTAATGTTGTCGGGCCTAATTCTGTCAACTTTTCCGATTGTTATTTCGTCAATGTGTTTGGGAATTGACGCAAAAGTCATCA
>CABTZO010000014.1 GCA_902489335.1 uncultured Oscillospiraceae bacterium
AGGACGGATATTACACGAATATGATAAAAAATTTTAATTCAATAATTAGGTGATTACTATGTGGGAACTTAGGTCTTGCATTTAATTATGCTTTATGTTAAAATTTTTACGTAGTACGAAAGAAAGAAGAGCGGTCAAACCGCTCTTTGATTTTTGTAAGGAGTAAATATGTCCGAAATAAAAAAAAGAGCCTTGACTTATGCAAACGAAGTTACAAGCGATTTAGGACTTTATGTTTGGGATCTTGAATATGTAAAAGAGGGTAAAAAAAATGTCCTCAGAGTCTACATTGACAAGGACGGCGGAGTTTCAATAGATGACTGTGTAAATGTCAGCAGAAATCTTGAAAAGATTTTAGACAGTGAAGATTTTATCGAAGACGCCTATACTCTTGAAGTTTCATCTCCGGGTATAAACAGAAAACTTAAAACGAACGAACATTTTGATAAATTTATCGGAGAATCCGTTGAAGTGAAAACACATAAAGAGGTCAACGGCTCAAAGGAAAATATCGGCAAACTGTTGTCGCATGATGATAAAAAGACTGTTATTGAAAACGACGAAGGAAAAACAGAAATTGAAAATACAAATATAATTTTTGTAAAGGTTAATTGTTGAAAGGACGCAAAAGATGAACGAAGAATTTTTTGAAGCCGTAAAGCTGATTGAAAAAGAAAAAGAAATTCCCGCAGAATATTTATTTGAGAAAATAAAAAATGCGATTATCGTTTCCGTAAGACACATGTTTGGCGGAGAAGATGTTGTATTCTGTGATGTTGATCCCGATAAAAAAGAACTTAAGGTATATGCCAAAAAGACGGTAAAAAATGAAGTTGAAAATCCGAATACCGAAATTTCCGTTGAAGACGCAAAAAAATACAAAAAAAGTCCCAAAGACGGAGATACGGTTGAAATAAAGCTTGAAACAAAAGACTTTGGAAGAATTGCCGCTCAAACCGCAAAACATGTTATCAGACAGGGAATTCGCGACGCCGAAAAAGGTCAGATTATGCAAGAATTCCAAGACAGAAGTCAAAAGATTGTTACCGCAAGAGTTCAAAACATTGACCCTGTCAGCGGAAATGTAAACCTTGAAATCGGCAAAGCGGAAGCACTTTTACTCAAAAACGAACAGATTCCCGGTGAAACTTTTGCCGAAGGTCAACTTGTTAAAATTTATGTTGTTGATGTAAACGAAACAGAAAGAGGACCGAGAATCATTATTTCAAGAAAAAATCCTGATTTTGTTAAATGTCTTTTTGAAAATGAAGTTCCCGAAATTCAAGACGGAACTGTTGAAATAAAGGGTGTATCAAGAGAAGCCGGCAGTCGTTCGAAACTTGCGGTTTACAGTGTCGATGAGAACGTAGATCCGGTCGGAGCCTGCATAGGTCCTAAAGGACAAAGAGTAAACGATATTGTTGAAATATTAAACGGCGAGAAAATTGATATTATTGAATACAGTGATGATATTGAAGATTTTGTATCTGCCGCTCTTGCGCCGTCCGATGTTGTCGATATCTCAATAGTATCGGAAGAAGAGAGAATCTGTAAGGTTATCGTTCCCGATGATCAACTTTCTCTTGCAATCGGAAATAAGGGACAAAATGTCCGACTTGCCGCAAGACTCACCGGTTGGAAAATCGATATAAGTTCGGAAAGCGGCGCAACACAAGAAACAGACTGATGACGAACATACCGAAACGCCGCTGTTTAGGGTGCATGCAGATGAAACCAAAATCGACACTGATAAGAATGGTTAAATCGAAAGACGGAGAGATCATAATAGATAAAAATCAAAAGGCTGACGGCAGAGGCGCATATCTTTGTAAAGATATAAACTGCTTGAAAACCTGTCAAAAAAAATCCCGTTTGAATATGGCATTTAAGACAAAAGTCGACGATAAAATATATGAGAGTTTGGAGAAGGAAATTTGAACCAAAAAATATTAAATTTGCTCGGATTATGTAAAAGATCGGGAAATTTAAGTTTGGGATATGACGCTACAATCGAAAGCATTACAAAGAAAAAAGCGAAACTTTGCCTTATTGCGTCGGACGCCTCAGATCGTGTTAAAGACAGGATGAAAAAGAACTGTGAAAATATGAAAACAGCTGTTTTTGTCACTGATTTTGAGATAAAAGATTTTGAAAGTTCAATCGGCAAATCTGTTGCGGTCTTGAGTGTCAACGAAAAGGGATTTGCAGAAAAAATTAAAACTTTGCTCGGGGAGGGCTTAAATGATAATTAAATACAGAGTTCATGAAGTTGCAAAAGATTTTGAAAAAACAAGTAAAGAGATACTGTCATTTATTGACGGTTTTCGTGAGGGCGAAAAAAAGGCCCAAACGGCTCTTGAGAAAGATGAGCTTGATTTAATTTTTGACAAGCTGACAAAGAAAAATGCGCTCAAATCTTTAGACGAATATTTTGCTCAGGGCGAAGATAAACCGACAAAGAAAAAAGTCGAATCCAAGAAAAAAGAAGAGAAAAAGGTTGAGCCTAAAAAAGAAACAACTTCGAAAAAATCTGAAAACTTACATCCATTTAAGAGAAAAGAGGAAAACGAAGAAAAAGTTTTCAAAGCCAAGACAAAGGGCGAGGTTCATCGTATTGATACGAGATCCGGTTCTGTTGATTTAGATAAATATAATGAAAAATACCAAAATCTTGCCGACAGCTCTACAAACACGAGCAGAAAAGCGGAAGGAAATGTCAGAAAACAGAAAATAAGAAATAAAAAGAGCTTCAGAAGACAGGGAATGCGTGCCAAAAGACATGAAACCGAAGCGGAAAGACTCAAGAGAATTAAGGCGGAAAGAGAAAAGAAAGGCCCGATGCATATCGAAATCCCCGAGACGATATCGGTGTCCGACCTTGCTGCTCTTTTGAAATTACCCGCAACAGCAGTTATCAAAAAACTGATGTCTTTTGGCGTTATGGCAACAGCCAACGAAAATATAGACTATGAAACCGCTGCGATTGCGGCTTCCGAACTTGGTGCAATTCCCGAACAGAAAGTTGTTGTTACAATAGAAGAGAAGATTATTGATGACCGCGTTGACGATGAAAAAGACTTGGTAAAGAGAAATGCTGTTGTCGTTGTTATGGGACATGTTGACCATGGTAAAACTTCACTTTTAGATACAATCAGAAAAACTTCCGTTACTGCGGGAGAAGCAGGCGGAATTACTCAACATATCGGCGCTTACAAGGTAAAAACCAAGGCGGGCGGAGAGCTCACTTTCCTTGATACACCGGGACATGCTGCTTTTACTTCCATGCGTGCAAGGGGTGCAAAGGCGACCGATATTGCAATAATCGTTGTTGCTGCCGATGACGGAATTATGCCTCAGACAGTTGAAGCTATTAACCATGCTAAGGCTGCAGGTGTTGAAATTATTGTTGCAATCAACAAAATTGATAAACCTGGAGCAAATCCCGATAAGATTTTACAGCAACTGACCGAATATGAACTTATTCCGGAAGAGTGGGGCGGAGATACTATCTGCGTTCCTATTTCCGCAAAACAAAATAAAAACATCGATAAACTGCTTGAATCAATCAGCTTGGTTGCAGAGATGAAAGATCTGAAGGCAAATCCGGACAGACCTGCTTTCGGAACTGTTATTGAAGCTCAACTTGACAAGGGCAAAGGACCCGTTGCTACGCTTTTGGTTCAAAACGGAACCTTACACCAAGGAGATACTTTGATTGCAGGAACATCTGTCGGCAGAGTAAGAGTTATGCTCAATGATAATCGTGCCAATGTTGATACTGCAGGTCCTTCAACACCCGTTGAAATTATGGGACTGGATGAAGTTCCCGAACCCGGCGAGTTGTTCAATGTCGTGTCCGATGAAAAACTTGCAAGACAGCTTGCAGATCAGAGAAAAGCCGAAAGAAAGACAGAAGAAGCTAACGCAAAGAAAAAGGTTACTTTGGATAACCTGTTCTCTTCCATTGAAGAGGGTGAGATGAAAGAACTTAAAGTTATTGTAAAAGCCGATGTTCAAGGCTCGGTTGAAGCTGTATCTGAAAACCTTATGAAAATCTCCAATGATGAAGTAAAGGTCAATGTAATCCACGGTGGGGTCGGTGCAATCAACGACACAGATGTTATGCTCGCTTCAACATCTGACGCTATTATTGTCGGATTCAATGTCAGACCTATCGCAGACGCAAAAGACAGAGCGGTTAGAGAGGGCGTTGACATAAGAACTTACAGAGTAATTTATGAATGTATAGAAGAAATTGAAGCTGCGATGAAGGGAATGCTTGAGCCTACTTATTCAGAAGTAGTTATCGGTAACCTTGAAGTCAGGGACGTATTCAAAATTACGGGCGTCGGAACTATTGCCGGTTGCTATGTTACTACGGGAAAAATCACATCAAAATCAAAGGTCAGAGTTGTTCGTGACGGCGTTGTTATTGCCGAAGACGAAATCTCATCTCTCAAACGTTTCAAAGATGATGTTAAAGAAGTTAAGACCGGATTTGAATGTGGTGTCGGACTCGAAAAATACAACGACATTAAAGTCGGAGACGAATTTGAAGCTTTCATAATGCAGGAAAATAAAGAATAAGGCGTGATTAAATGGGATCATATAAATCGAGCAGACATTCGGAAGATATCAGAAGAGAAATTACGGATATATTAAAGGGAATTAAAGATCCGCGAGTTACGGGGAAACTTTTGACTATTGTCAGAGTAGACATAAGTTCCGATCTTTCTTACGGAAAAGTTTATGTTAGCTGTATCGAGGGGATTGACAAGGCAAAACAGGCTTGTACCGGTCTTGATAATGCTAAGGGCTACATAAAAAGAGAACTTCTCAAAAGACTCAAAATCAGAAAGGCTCCGGATTTAGTTTTCATTCCCGATGATTCTGCCGAATATGCAATGGAAATTGAAAATAAAATCAAAGAAGTTCTTGGTGAAAAATGAAAACAACCGATATTAAAGAAACCGCAAAACTTCTTGTCGGTCAAGATAATATACTCATACTTACACATGTTTCTCCTGACGGAGATACAATCGGAAGTGCGACCGCACTATGCTTGGCACTCAGAAAACTTGGGAAAAAAGCAAGAATTGAATGTGCGGATGAAATCCCACAAAAGTTTCTTTTCTTAGACTATAATGACGAAGTATTTGACCCTGAATTTATTGTTGCTGTTGATGTTGCATCAATTGAACTTTTGGGAGCTTTAAAAGACAAATACACAATGATTGATCTCTGTATAGATCATCACATAAAAAATAACCATTATGCTAATAGTCTTTGTCTTTATCCAAAAGCTGCCGCCACCTGCGAAATTATATTTGATATTATAAAAAAACTCGGAAAAGATTTAATCGATGAAAAAATAGCGACAAGTCTTTATATGGGAATTTCAACAGATACGGGGTGTTTCAGATATTCAAATGTTACACCCGATACACATAAAAAAGCTTATAAACTGATAAAACTCGGAGCGGATCATAACAAAGTAAATAAAATATTTTTCAGGACAAAGTCTGCTGCAATGTTAAAACTGTTGGGAGACACCATAGCAAAGGCAGACACATATTTTGATAACAGACTTATCTTTGCTAAAATCACAAATGAAATGATGGAAAAAGCAAATGCAAGTTATGATAATTGCGGCGAAATAGTTGCGATTGTATCCCAACTTGAGGGATTTGATATTTGTGTGATAGCAAAAGAAAAAGAAGATTCTTTTAAGTATTCTGTGCGTACCGAAGATGGCTTTGATGCGTCTGAAATAGCCGAAAAAATGGGCGGTGGCGGCCATAAGAATGCCGCCGCTTTTGAAAGCAAACTCCCGGTAGAAGATATTGAAAATAAAATTTTAAAGATTTGCGAGACACTCATATAGAATAATGCTTGACGGATTTATTGTTTTAGATAAGGATCAGGGGATATCTTCTTTCGGTCTTTTGAAAAAATTAAAAAAACAACTTTACGGACAAAAAATAGGTCATACCGGGACTTTGGACCCTATGGCTACGGGAGTTTTATGCGTTGCTGTCGGAAAGGCAACGGGATTTATTAACTTTTTGCCAAACGAAAAGAAGCATTATATTGCCGAGTTCAGGCTGGGCATAAAGACCGACACTCAGGATATTACGGGCAAAATCATTGAAGAAAAAGATGTAAATAACATTGACTTTACAGAACTTCAAAAAGAAGCTGAAACCTTTATGGGAGAAATACTTCAGACTCCACCGATGTATTCTGCCGTATCAGTCGGAGGTAAAAAATTATATAAGCTTGCCAGAGAGGGAAAAGAGATAGAACGCAAGAAGCGTAAGATAAAAATATTCTCATTTAATCTTGAAAAAATAGATGAAATCAATTATAAGGCAGATATAGTTTGTTCTCCCGGAACATATATCAGAACACTGATAAACGATTTGGGAGAAAAATTAGGAACTTATGCAACAATAACGTCACTAAGAAGAACTTTCAGTGACGGATTTTCTATTGAAGATGCTACAAAAATTGATGATATTGATAACATAAATAATTTCACAATACCGATTGATGAAAAATTAGATATTGAAAATAAGATAAAACTTGACAAAGAGTTTGCAAAAAAGTTTGTAAACGGAAACACTTTTAAAATACAGAAAAATGACGGTTATTATCTTGTGTATTCAAAAGATTTTTTAGGAGTGGGCGAAATAAATAACAACAAATTAAGAGCTGTAAAAGTTTATGAAGAGACCAAGAAAAATGTGTTGGCACTCGGTAATTTTGACGGTGTGCATGAAGGTCACAAAGATGTTTTGAATACGGCAATCAATCTTTCAAAAAAAATAAATGCAAATCCGTTTGCGGCATATTTCAAAGAACATCCCGCTCAAGTCTTAAAAACAAAAAATTTCAGTGTTTTGATGACTGAAAAACAGAAGTCAGAGTTTATTAAAAATATGGGATTGAACATTAAAAGACTTGATTTTAATATTGTAAAAGATTTTTCTCCCGAAGAATTCTTCGAAGAGATTTTAATTCATAAATTCAATGCTGCGGGTATAGTTTGCGGTGAAAATTATACTTTCGGCAAAGCAAAGTCCGGAGATACAAAATTGCTTAGGAAACTTTGCGAAGAAAAGGGCATAAGTGTTGAAATAATAAGTCTTGATGAGTTTGAACACAGGCCTATAAGTTCCACACGAATTAAAGAAGATTTAAGTTTGGGAGACATTGAGTCTGCCAATAAAATGCTCGGAAGACCATTTTCTTTTATTTCAAAAGTTGTAAAGGGCAGCGGAATAGGAAATAAAACCCTGGGATATCCCACAATAAATCAATATTTTTCAAAATATATCTTTATTCCGAAAAACGGGGTATATGAAAGTTATGTTGTGATAGACGGCAAAAAATATTCATCAGTTACAAACATAGGTTGTCATCCTACTGTCGGAAAAGGTAAAAAGAGAGCGGAGACTCATATTTTGAATTTTGAGGGAAACTTGTATAATCAAGAAGTTGAAGTGTTTTTACTTAAATTTTTAAGAGATGAAATCCAATTTAAAGACATTTCAGAACTTCAAGAACAGATAAAAAGGGATATTGAGAGTCTAAGTTCAAAATGATAAAATAGACTTAATTTTGGGGGAGATAATATGAAAAAATATAAACTTTCAAAAAGAATAATAACACTGGCTTTGACAGCGATAATAGTTTTTGTCTGTGCTTTACCTGTATTTGCAGTTAAGACAACTTATTATTCCTTTAATCCGCCTGAGGGTTGGCAGGAAAAGAAAGATGTTCAGGTCATAAGTGAAGGAATCGAAGATCTCAGTGTATTTATTTTGCCCGGAGATAAAAAAGAAAATTTCAGACTCTATGTTCATGACAACAGTGCTATAAAAGCCGCATCAGAATTAAATGATGAGAGCATCAAAAAATTTGAAAATGAATTAAAAGAAAGTATTCAAAATTTAGCAGATCCCGATGTAAAGATACAAATAGACAAAATAAATACTAAGCTCATTAAAATAAAAAGTAGCCCTGTTTTTAAGACCATCATAGAACAAACGGTCTCTATAGGAACGGAAAATTTCAAATTTCGCGTTGTAGATTATTCATTCTTTTTGAAAAATAAAGTAGTTCATGCTCAATTTACAGTTTCATATGACAGCTTGATGACATCAAAAGATATGGATGATGTAGTCAAAAAAATCAAGATAAGCGGAGAAAAACTGCCCGCAAAAGATTTAGGAGCGAAAAAAGAGAGCAAGTTCAACATGGGAATCTTGCTCATCATAGGTGTTGTTATTCTGTTCTTAATAGGAATAACCGTTTTAGTTGTAGTTTTAGTTAAAAATAAAAAATAAGATTAAACAATAAATTTTTTCGATATCCAGTTTTGCAATTTGTTGTTTCTGTCTGATATTAAGAAGAAAAATGCAAATGCAAAACAGGACAGAAAAATGATAATCGAAAATTTTACGACATAACCAAGTTTATAGTATTTACTTAAGAAAAACTCCATAAACATAGAAAAAATACCAAGTTCAGTAAAGAGGAAAGCGCAAATTTGGCGCCAATTCCTCTTTTTTATTTTTATCCAAAGTAAATATATAACCGATAACCCACCGAAAACACAGGTTATAGGAAGTGCTATTTTTGCAAACCATTCTTTACCGTCAAAAATATATGCAAAAAACGCCAGATAAGTTAAAAGTGCAAAGAAGTCTATTGTTATTATTATGTAAGGATAAACTTTCTTTTGCATCAGCGGAAACAAGACCATGAAGAAAAACAAAAGACTTGTAGATATAACATATCGCACGAAGGTTCCCAATACCGGAAACATAAGAGCAAAAGCGAATAAAATAAGATTTGGAATCAAAAGTCCAATTGACACATAAAATGAAATTATTCTTCTGCCGAGTTTTGCGGGAATATAAAGTTCCGACGAATAGGGCATAGGATCAGATGTATGATCTTCGTAAGGCTTTATTACCGGCGTTTTACAAAGGGGACATTTCTTAATATTTTCATCAAGTTCAACGCCGCATTTTACACAGTATGACATATTTACTCCTTAATATTCTATATTGCTTTCAACTTTAACATGAATTTTATTTTTTACCAAAAATCGATAGAATTCTCTTTCGACAGAATCATCTTTGAATATATTTGTAAATGACACGGCTAAAGTGTTTTTATATCCTACTGCAGCTGCTCTGACAGCATTTTTTATTCCGTGAGGGGCAATCATGATAAAGTCTTTGACAAAAGGCTCCATTTCTGTCGGAATTTTAAGCAATCCTAAATTTGAAATTAAAATGGAGGTATTATGTTCTGCAGATATTCCGAAGAAGATTGACATAAACAAATCTTTTAATACAAGTGGTATATACCTTGATGCTTTTTCTTTTCTCATGTTCGAGCTTATCATTGTTGCGATGGTTTTTTCATTGTTTATATATCTTAAGTATAGGGCAAATTGTTTGAGAATTTCATCAAAAGTATAGTCTCCGAATTTTGGGTCCAAGTTTAATTGATAACAGAGACTGAAGTTTCTCAGCGTGTTTGTGTTATAGAAGCCTCGGAGATTAACCGGAACTTGGCAACCGATTAATTTGTCGGTTTTTGAAAAAATTTTTTGATGATTATAAACCACATAGGTCAAAGCTGCGGCGAGGTATTCCGTTATTGTTACCTGATATGATTTTGTTATTTTTTTAAGATCGTTCATATCGATGAATCCGGTGGTAACTTTTACATTATGGGACGGATATTTTTCGCCCTGCACATGGTAAAAAGAACCTCCTTCATTTTTGATTCTTGCTTTTGATTCTCTCGCAAAATGAGCTGTCGCGTCAATCATCTCATCTTCCGTTGACTCTTCGTTCAAATCTAAAACAGCATCCCCCGGCGGGATTTTATGACCGCCTGTTCTTAAGTATTCTGCAACCAAAGTGCAGAGGAATCTTGAAAGTCCGAATGCATCCGAAAGAGCGTGAAATATTTCAACCGAAATACGATTGTTATGATAATAAACTCTTATTAAATATCGATTGTTTTCATGGAATTTTATTCTGAGACAGGGATTGTTCCTATCCTTGTTAACGGGCAGATGACCGGATTTATTTTTTTCAAAATAGTACCAGAATAGACCTTTATGTATTTCAACATCAAAACAGGGAAATCTTTTTATAACGTTGTTTGCCGCTATTGAGAGTCTAGCAGGATCAACGGTTTCATATAAAACGGCAGTCATTCTGAAAACATTGGACCAGGTTGAAGTGTTTTGTCCCGGAAAAACTTTTGCCGCGTTGTCGAGGGTAAACCAATCGTTCATTTTTGCTTAGCTCCTGTTTTTTCATATTTTATTAAAAAGATAAATATTGTGAGTGAAACTACAAAGACTAAATTGCCGGCAATCAAACCCGGAGGAAAATATTTTAGTTTTATACTGTGCTTTCCCGTAGGACATTTGAATGCAAGCAAGGCATTTCCGACTTTTATATAATCATTTTTGTTTATTTTTTCGCCGTCAATGTATATATTCCAACCTAAATCATAGGGAAATGAAGTCAAAACAATATCATCTTTATTAACGATTATATCATTTTGAATTGTATTATTTTTCATTGTCGCCGTAGTGGACCTTTCTTTTAAATCATTATATCCCTTGATAAAGACATCGTCATTAAAAAATACGGCTTTACTGAATAAATCTATATCTTTTGCGTCCTCTTTGCAAACAAAATTAAAGAAAACTTGTTGATCCTTGTCTAACTGTCCAAGGTCGATTATGCTCGGTTCATCAAGACTGATGTTCATTGAGAGTCCGTCTGTGCTATATAAATCAACAGCACTGATACCACGCGCGGCAAAATATACATAGTAATTCGCAGTTTTCGGGCATTGGAATTCTGTTGATATGCTTGTTAAATCTTTATCTTTAGTTTTTCTGAATTTAGAAATTGAATCATCTTTATTGTCATCTGAATCTTCTAAGTTAGAAGTAACATAGTCTGTGAGCTCAACATCCGTAAAGAGATCGCCTTTAAATCCGAATTTTTGAAATAATTTTTGTTGATTTACAAATGGCCTGTGTTTTAATGCTGTAAATTTTTCAACTTCTTTATTAACGGGAATAACTGGCGGTAAAACATATTTATTTTCTGTCAGATTATAAGTGCTTCCTATCTTCTTCGAGTCATAATAATCAATCGACGGTCTAAGTCCCGGCATATTGTTATATAGATATTTCATCGAAAATAAAGAGTTGTAGAATGGAGTTTGCAAGCTGTATGTATATGAATTTATATAGTTGCCTGCAAGTCCCAAATTATTATGAAAATTTGAAACACCTTCATTTGTCATGGAGGAAAATACTGAAATTCCGTTATATCCGTAAAGTGAAGGATTCATCTTTGTGTTGCTGTATAACATTTCTTCGCGATAGAAAACATCGTTATTTAAGATTTTCAATTCTTTTTGATAATTCTTAAATTCATTGTATCCGGTCATATAGCTGCTTTTATCTTGATTGATTTCAAAATTATTTACGTTGCCGGATAAGACTTCGGCGATTACAAGCAAAACAAAGACAAATGAAAGTAAATTTTTAGATGTATTAATCTTTGAAAAGCTGATAAAGAAAGACGCATAAGCCAAAACGAAAATAAGACTTAAGTAAATGGTCAAATCGGTAACATTTTTAGATGTTAATTTTTGAACTGCAATTATAATCGCAAAGCTCATAAAAAGTGCAAAAAGAATTTTCTTGTCAAACTTTTTATTGAGATTTACAAAGGCTTCGGCTGCCGTTGTTATTAAAATGAAAGAATATATAAAAGAAAAACGGTAAGGCAAATCATTCGGAAAATGAAGTCCGTGCCAAATGAAGTTTAAGATATTTATATTCATTCCTAAAAAAAGCAAAGCAATTATTATAAAGCGAGAAATTCTTTTTCGAAGATTGATTTTTTCATTTAAAAAGAAAGTAGGCACTAAGATAAATATGGCCATTCCGGAATAAACATTTGGCAAAACATCTGTTCCGGATGATCTTATGGTCGGTTTTACCGAAACAAAGTGATTTGCGATAAAGTCTAAAAATTCGAAGTTAACGCTTATTGTATTTGGAAATACATCACCGGTTGCAGAACTGTTTTTCAAAAGTTCTATAATCGGTATTAATACAACACAGGACAAACCAAAAGCTACTATTGAATATAGAATATATCTAAGTAAAGAGATAATAAACTTTTTAGGACTTATAGGTTTTTTTGAAGAAAAGAAGCAGGAAAGAAAATAAATTATGGTAAAAAGGCAAACCATAAATCCGATATAATAATTAAAAAAAACGGTTAAAAAAACTGATGTTACATATAAAACAGGGGATTTTTCGTCGATTAATTTTTCAAGACCTAAAATCACAAACGGCAACATGTAGAGGGCATCTATCCACATTATGTTCCAATAATAGGCGATTATATAGGCACAGAAAGCATACATTAAAGAAAATCCTATAAGCATTGGTCCGTCAATTTTAGTGTTTTGACTGTTCTTTAAATAATATGAAAAGCTTATTCCTATCATTCCCATTTTGAAGATAAACATGAGCGCAATAGCAATATCTATATGAATTGTCGGAACCAAAAGCACAAAAAAGTTAAACGGAGAAGAAAGATAGTTAAAGTAATTTCCTAAAAAAGCTGATCCACCGCCGGAATTCATCGAATAAAACAGATTGCCTTTGCCCGAAAAAATTTGTTTAAGCTCAGCAAAAAGAGGCCCGTACTGATGATATAAATCCATTCTGAGAATTGTTCTGTCACCGAAAGGTGAAACTTTATGTATTATTAAAATGATTGTTGCAACAAGAAAAACGGTAAGTCCTGAGATCAGGATGTATTTATTGTTTTTCAAAAACTGTTTTAATTTGGACATAGGCACCTCTTGAATATTTGGTTAAATTATAATGTATAAAAGAGATATAGGCAAATTATACGCACAGTGTATAAAAGGATTGAATATGCGGTATATCATTGTTAAAACATAGTTATTATGCTAAAATTACAAGACAGACAGGAGTGAATTATGAATCGAAAAAAAGAAAGAGAAAACACCTTTATTTTAATATTTGAAGAGATCTTTTCCGAAGGTCAAGATCCTGATGAAATTCTCGATATAGCAGTAAATGAAGCTGAAATTCAAGTTACCGATTATGTTAGAAATTTATTTTTAAAGACAATTACAAATAAAGAGGAAATTGACAAAACAATAAGTAAATATTGTAAGAAATGGACAATTAACAGAATTCCGAAAACCTCTCTTGCAATAATTAGAATGGCCGTTGCCGAGATTATTTTTGATGAAGATATTTCCGTTAAAGTCACTATAAATGAAGCAGTTGAATTGTCAAAAAAATATTCTTCAAAAGACGATTATAAATTCGTAAACGGGGTTTTGTCTTCTGTCGTAAAAGAGCAAATAAATGGATAACATAATTAGCGTATCCGACTTAAATAAAACGGTTAAAGTTTTCTTAGACACCAATCCCGTTTTTAATAATTTTCTTGTTGAAGGCGAAATTTCAAGTTTGAGAGATAAATATTCTTCGGGACATATTTATTTCACCTTGAAAGACAACAGTGCTTCTGTCAGCGCCATAATGTTTAAACAATATGCCAAAAATTTGAATTTCATTCTTGAAGAAGGAAAAAAGGTTCTGGTTAAGGGCAGACCCTCAATATATGAAAAAGACGGCAGATATCAACTGATTGTCTATGATATCAAAGAGGTTGGTATCGGAAATCTCAGCCAAAAGTTTGAATTGTTAAAGCAGAAACTCCAAAATGAAGGCTTGTTTGATGAAAAACACAAAAAACCATTACCTAAAAGACCCGGTAAAATCGTGGTGGTAACCTCCGGGGAAGGTGCTGCGATTCACGACATTATTAATGTGCTGAAAAGAAGATATCCGCTATGTTGTTTGGAAATATATTCGGTTCCGGTTCAAGGCGAGAAAGCGGCGGAGAAAATAACAAATGCCATAAACAAACTTGATAAAATTTCAGATTCCGATTTGATTATTGTCGGAAGAGGCGGCGGTTCCTATGAAGATTTATTCTGCTTTAACGATGAAAATCTCGCAAGGGCAATTTTTAACTGCCATATTCCGATTATTTCTGCCGTAGGTCATGAAGTTGACTTTACAATTTCTGATTTTGTCGCGGATAAGCGTGCGGCGACTCCGACGGCGGCTGCTGAGATTGCAGTGCCGGATATAAATGATGAACTTACAAAACTAAGAGAAACAAAACTTTTTTTTGATAATTTCATTCAATCGAAAATTGAAAATCTAACTTTGCGACTTTCAAACTATAAAAATCACAGATTATTATCTTCTCCCGAAGCATTAATAAATGAAAAATTTATGCGACTCGATATAATCACCAAAAATCTGATAAGTGCAACGGAAAAGATAATCGGAAATAAAAATCTTGAATTTTCTAAACTTGTTTCTCAAATGAAATCCCTTGATCCAAAAAAGATTATGGGCAGAGGATATGCTTTTGTAAAAAAACAGAATAAAGTAATAAAATCAGTTGATGAAATAGACAGTTCAGACAAGTTGAACTTGATTATGTATGACGGAGAAATAACTGTATCCGTTGACGAAAAGAGGAAAAACAATGAGTGAAAAACAGGAAATGACCTATGAAAATGCGGTTAAAAGACTTGATGAAATTGTTCTGAAGTTAAATGATGGCAATTTAGATTTGGAACAGTCTCTTAAATTATTTGAAGAGGGACAAAAACTTATTAATTTTGCCGAAAAAACATTAAAAGAAGCCGAACTCAAGGTTATAAAATTAAACGGAGAAAAAACGGAGGAATAAAGTGAATTTTTCTGACGTTATAAAACAAGATAAAATACTTGTTGATGAATATTTAGATAAATTTTTTTACGAAAATTTAGACAATAGTGAACTCTATGAAGTTGCATATTACAGTGTGAAAAACGGCGGTAAAAGGTTTAGACCGACGCTTGCTATGGAGTTTTGTGACGCTTTTGGCGGGGATAAAAAGAAAATTGTTCCCGTTGCTGCAGCTTTGGAAATGGTGCACACTTATTCATTGATTCAAGATGATTTGCCGTGTATGGACAACGACGACTTAAGGAGAGGTAAACCTTCCAGTCATATAAAATTTGGCGAAGCAAAGGCTTTGCTTGCATCAGATCTGTTGCTTACCGACAGTTTCAAGATAATTACCGAAAGTGAAACTGACGATGAGACAAAAGTAGAGATTATAAGACTTGTATCAGACTGCGCAGGCGGTAAGGGAATGATAGCGGGACAAGCTTTAGACCTTGACAGTGAAAGCAAAAAACCGAGTGAAGAAATTTTGAGTAAAATCGACTTTTTGAAAACCGCCAAACTTATTGAAGCTTCAGTTGTTTCAGGTCTTATTTTTGCCGGTGCCGATGAGAATATGATATCTGCCGGAAAAGAATATTCAAAGTGTCTCGGACTTGCATTTCAGTTAACCGATGATGTTTTGGATGTTAAAGGCGATGAAAAATTGCTTGGCAAAAAAACAGGCAGTGATGATTTGAACGATAAGGCCACTTATGTTAAAATTTTTGGACTTGAAGAAACTGAAATTAAAGCAAAAGAACAGGTTAATCGTGCAATTTCCGCAATAGATAAATTTCCAAATACCGAAATACTCATTAAAATCGCGGAAAGTGTTATCAATCGCATAAATTAAAGGAATGATTCTTTGAAATACATAGATAAAATAAAATCGCCGGAGGACTTAAAGCATTTAAGCAATATTGCTTTAAAGCAACTTGCGAGTGAAGTCCGAGAGGTCTTAATCAAAACTTGCAGTGAAAACGGCGGCCATCTCTCTTCAAATTTGGGTGTTGTTGAACTTTCAATTGCTCTGCATTTGGTTTTTAATTCACCCGATGACTCGATAATTTGGGATGTCGGTCACCAATGTTATACACATAAAATTTTAACCGGAAGACTTTCAAAGTTTAATACTATCAGACAGGAAAAAGGACTTTCCGGTTTTACCGATCCCGATGAAAGCGAACATGACAAATTTGCCGCAGGTCACAGCGGACCTTCTATTGCCGAAGCAACCGGGCTTGCAATAGCAAATAAGATTAACGGAAGAAACAATTATTCTATTGCTGTAATCGGCGACGGATCTTTTACTAATGGACTTGTCTATGAAGCTCTTAACAACTCGAGCATAAGGAATACAAATTTAATTGTTATTTTAAATGACAACGAAATGTCTATTTCACCAAATGTCGGTTCATTTGCAAGATATTTGGCGGATCTTAGGACAAGACCCGAATACTACAAAACAAAAGAAAAGCTTGCCTTGGGAATAGATAAGATTCCCGTTTTTGGAGAACCCATACATAAATCCTTGGTTAGAATGAAAAAAGCGCTTAAAAATTCGCTTTACCAAAGCAATATGTTTGAAAATATGGGCTTTGATTATATGGGACCTATTGACGGACACGATTTAGACAGCTTGATAAATGCTTTGGAATCCGCAAAGACAATCAGAGGACCGGTATTAATTCACATTAATACGATTAAGGGAAAAGGATATGAATTTGCCGAAAAGGATCCCAGCAAATATCACGGAGTATCTAAATTTAATCCTGCAAACGGCGAGTTTTACACAAAGGAAAGCGAAAGTTTTTCAAGTAATTTTTCTAAAGAAATAATTAAACAGGGTGAAAAAAATCTCGATCTCTGTGTGATTACGGCTGCTATGGCAGATGGTACGGGAACAATAAAATTTAGAGAAAAGTTTCCGAACAGATTCTTTGATGTGGGAATAGCCGAAGAATTTGCAACGACTTTTTCTTCCGGACTTGCAAAGGGCGGAAAGAACCCGGTTTTTGTCGTTTATTCAACTTTTCTTCAGCGTTGTTACGATCAACTGTTTCATGATGTTGCAATGCAAAAGCAAAAATTAATCTTGTGTATTGATCGTGCCGGTTTTGTTCCGGCAGACGGACAGTCTCATCAAGGAATTTTTGATATCGGATTTTTGTCGACAATACCGAATACCGAAATATATTCTCCGTCTTATTTTGACGAGCAGAGCCTTTATTTGGATAAGCTTGTTGAAAGTAAAGAAAATAAAATCTATGCGATAAGATATCCGAAATCCGGAGAGGGTTATAAACCTAAGGGATATAAATTGAGCTTTGACGATTTCTCCGTCTTTGGCAAAAAGACTTCAAAAATTGCCGTTGTAACTTACGGAAGGGTTTTTTCGGAATCTGCAAAGGCACTTGAAAAACTTGCAGAAAAATCGGTCGATATTGAACTGATTAAACTAAACAGAATTTTTCCGATTGACAAATCTCTTATTAAAATTCTTCAAAAGAAAGAAAAAATATATTTCTTTGAAGAAGCGGTAAAGAGCGGTGGAATAAGTGAAAAGCTCGGTAACTTATTGATTGAATCGGGTTACGGCGGAAAATATTATCCCTATGCCGTTAATAATGATTTTATAAAACAAGCTGAAATTAAAAATTTGTTTGATCAATATAAATTAAGTTCCGAAAAGCAAACAGAAGAAATTTTGAAAAATGAAAAGCAAATTAAGGTTAGATAAATATCTGACGGAACACAAAGGGATTTCATCCGGGGAAAAAAGCAGAGCTCTGATTATGGAGGGCAAGGTGTTTGTGAACGGGCAAAGAGCCTTAAAAGCCGGAATGACTGTCAGCCCGACGGATGAAATTGAAATTCGCGGTGAAAAATTAAAATATGTCAGTCGCGGAGGTCTAAAACTTGAAAAAGCAATAAATTCTTTTAAAATAGATTTGCAAGATAAAATTTGCATGGATATCGGTGCCTCTACCGGAGGATTTACCGATTGTATGTTGCAAAACGGCGCAAAAAAAGTTTATGCGATAGATGTCGGATACGGGCAACTTGACTGGAATCTGAGAAACAATAATAAAGTCGTAAATCTTGAGAGACAGAACTTTCGATATCTCGAAAAAGAACAGTGCGAAGATGAGATCGATTTTGCTTCCGTAGACGTGTCTTTTATATCTCTTGAAATTATTATTCCCGTCTTATGCAACTTTCTTAAAGATGGTGGGGAAGCCGTTTGCCTTATAAAACCACAGTTTGAAGCCGGCAGAGAAAAAGTCGGAAAAAACGGAGTCGTCAGAGAAAAGCAAACTCACATTGAAGTTATCAAAAAAATTAATGAATTCTGTAAAACCTTGGGCCTGCTTGTCTTGAATCTTGATTTTTCGCCGATTAAAGGACCAAAAGGAAATATTGAATATCTGATATATTTCAAAAAAACATCCGAAAAATTAGATTTTGATTTTGATATAGAAAAACTTGTAGACATCTCACACGAAAAATTACAGAGGGGATAATAATGAAAATTGCACTTTTGCCGAATTTAACGAGAGAGAGATCTGTCCCGACAACCGTCGAAATCATCAAATATTTAAAGAAATTCGGTATTGAACATAAAATAAAGGCTGAAGATAAGGAAGCTTTTTTTGATACCGACGAAATATCATATTTACCCGAAGAAAAGCTTTTAAATTGGTGCGATATGATAATTTCGATAGGCGGAGACGGTTCTCTTTTATATACCGGAAAAAAAGCCCTAAAGTTTTCGAAACCCGTTTTAGGGGTAAATGCAGGAAATTTGGCTTTTCTCGCAGGACTTGAATCAAACGAGCTTGAACTGTTGTCAAAGCTCAAAACAGGCGATTATGAAGTCGAAAACAGAATGACGCTCGATATGTCACTTTATGACGGAGATAATTTTATAAAAAAAGATACCTGTATAAATGACGTTGTTTTGGCAAGGGGAACAATCCTAAAAATGACCGATATAGAAGTTAAGGTTTCCGGAAAAGATTATTTCACATACAGAGGAGACGGACTTATCATATCAACTCCCACGGGTTCAACGTCTTATTCTCTTTCTGCGGGTGGTCCCGTTTTAGATCCGACAATCGAGGGAATTTTAGTAACTCCGATTTGTACACATTCTCTTTTTTCGAGGACTGTAGTTTTTTCAAAAGACAGTAGATTTGAAGTTAAAGTAAGCCCAAAAGCAAGCAATAAAGAACTGTTTTTGTCGCTTGACGGAGAATCAACTGTAAACATAGGAGAAAATCATAAGATAATAATAGAAAAATCTGATCAAAATCTGAAGATAGTCCGATTAAAGCAAGACGAATTTTTCGATGTGCTTCACAATAAATTACTTTATAGAAGGGTATAGCATGAACATAAAAAAAATGAGGCAGGAATTGCTCTTAGATATCGTTAAAAATCATAAAGTATCAACTCAGGAAGAACTGATAGAATTACTTTCAGAGGCGGGTTTTGAAGCAACTCAGGCTACAGTATCGAGAGATATAAAGGACTTACATCTTGTTAAAGTTCAGGATTCAACCGGCAGACTTCATTACAGCACACAGACCGTAGTCGGTGACAGCTTTAAGGGTAAAATCGGATCAATAATCGGAGATAGCGTAATTTCAGTTGAAAGCGCAAGAAATATTTGTGTCGTAAAATGCCACTCCGGACTTGCAAATGCCGCATGTGCGGGAATTGATGCAATAAACTTGAAAGATGTTGTCGGAACTATTGCAGGTGACGATACGATTTTTATTTGCTGTAAATCGGACGTTGCCGCAAGTGACTTAAAGGGCGAAATCTTAGAAATAAAGAACGGATAAAATGCTCGAAAATCTCAGAATTGAAAATATCGCAGTAATTGAAAAAGCAGACATTGATTTTTCCGACGGGCTCAACATTTTAACCGGAGAGACCGGAGCGGGAAAGTCTGTAATAATCGATTCAATAAATGCGATTTCAGGACAGAGAACATCAAAAGATATAATAAGAACCGGAGAAGAGAAGGCGGAAGTGTCCGCTCTCTTTTCAAATCTAAACAAATCAACCATAGAAAGACTTAGTAAACTTGGTGTTGAACCGGAAGATTCAATTTTGCTGAGCAGACAAATTTTTAAAAACGGTAAAACTTCATGCAGAATAAACGGTAAAGCGGTTACTGCAAGTATGCTTAAAGAAGCTTCTTTTTCTTTGGTGCAAATTGTCGGACAGCAACATGGAAGATTTTTGCTTTCTGCAAATAATCATCTTGAAATGCTTGATTCACTCGGAAATTATGAAAATTTACTTTCAGAGTATCGTGAAAATTTCGAAGAACTTAAAAAATTAGTTTTAGAGATCAGAAATATTAACGAAGAACTTAAAAAAGCCAATGAAAACAAGGAACTTTGGGAATATGAACTTTCTGAAATAGAAAAGGCGGAAATTCAAGTCGGAGAAAGAGAAAAGCTTCGTAAACAGAGAGAGTTTTTGCAAAAGAGTCGAGATATAATGAAAATGGCGTCTTTAATAGATGAAATGATTAACGGCGGAGATTCTGATTTCGGAATTGTTGAAAATTTAAAACAATTGTCAAATGAATACTCTAAATTTTCAGAATATAAAAAAGAATTTTCTAAAAACAGTGAAGATATATTAGATATGGCATATAGACTGGAAGAGTATAACGACGGAATTAAAAATTTCGTGGTAAACGGTGAAGATTCCGAAACGAAACTTGAAGATATCGATTTAAGACTCGATAAAATCCTGAAACTTTCGATGAAATACGGAAAAGAAGAGAAGGATATTTTAGAATATGCCGATAAACTCAGAGAAGATTTGAAAAATCTTGCCTTTTCCGATGAAAAATTGAAAGAACTGAATGAGAAACGACTCAAGTATAATGATATAGTTAAAAATCTTGCACAAAAGATTGAAAAAAAACGCTTTGAGACTGCCTATATATTAGAAGAAAAAATTACAAACCAGCTTGCCGAACTCGACATGCAAAATTGCAAGTTTAAGGTTGATATAAAAAAAGTTGAATATTCAAAAAGCGGAAGAAACAAAGTGGAATTTTTAATTTCTCCAAACAAAGGTGAATCACTGAAACCATTGAAAAATATAGCTTCAGGCGGAGAACTTTCCAGAATTATGCTTGCTATGCAAAATATTATTTCAACAAAGGACGAAGTTTCGACTTTGATTTATGATGAAATAGATACCGGAGTTTCCGGCTCTGCTGTCGAAAAAATCGCAATTAAATTAAAACAGGTATCTAAAAAGGCTCAAGTGGTTGCGGTTACTCATAATGCTAAAGTTGCATCCTATGCGGATCATCATCTTTATATTGAAAAAGCTGTAAAAAATGACAGAACTTATACAAAAATCAAAGCTTTGGATTATAATGATAAGGTCAATGAAATTGCAAGACTAATGGGCGGCATTAATCAAACGGAAAATCAAATAAAAACCGCAAAAGAAATGTTAAGTCAAGCGGAGGATAAGAATGAAAATTTATGAAGAATTAAAACGCAGAGGATTAATAGCTCAAACAACCAATGAAGAAGCTATAAGAGATTTGATAAATTCAGGCAAGGGAGTTTTCTATATCGGATTTGATCCTACTGCCGACAGCTTACATGTCGGACATTTCATGGCCCTTTGTTTGATGAAACGTCTTCAAGAGGCAGGGAATACCCCTATTGTTTTGCTTGGCGGAGGAACAGGCAGAGTAGGAGATCCGTCCGGTAAAACGGATATGAGAAAAATGATGACGACAGATGTTATCGATCACAACATTGAATGTTTCAAAAAACAAATTTCAAGATTTATAGATTTAGATAAAGCAAAAGTCGTAAACAATGCCGAGTGGTTGCTTGATTTAAATTATGTCGATCTACTCAGAGAGATCGGGGCCTGTTTTTCGGTAAATAAAATGCTGGCAGCCGAATGTTATAAACAGAGACTTAAAAACGGACTTTCGTTTTTGGAATTCAACTACATGATAATGCAGAGTTATGATTTTTATACACTGTATAAAAAATATAATTGTAATCTTCAGTTTGGCGGAGACGATCAGTGGTCCAACATGCTTTTCGGAACAGAGCTCATCAGAAAAAAATTAGGTAAAGAAGACGCCTATGCTATGACAATCAATCTCTTGACTAACTCTCAGGGACAAAAAATGGGTAAAACTGTTGCAGGTGCTGTTTGGTTGGACGAAGAAAAAACATCGGTCTATGATTTCTATCAATACTGGAGAAACATAGACGACGCAGATGTAATAAAATGTATGAAAATGTTGACCTTTGTTCCCGTTGAGGAAATTGAAGAATATGAAAAACTTGAGGGACAGGAAATAAATAAGGCAAAATCTGTTTTGGCTTATGAACTTACTAAACTTGTCCATGGAAAAGAAAAGGCCGATGAAGCGGACAAGGCTGCAAAGGCTATCTTTGACAACAAATCAGACAATGCCAACATGCCTGAATTTGAGCTTGATCAAAAAAGCGGAGAAATCGGTATTTTATCATTGCTTACCGAAACTGGACTTACAAATTCAAATTCTGAAGCAAGGCGCTTGGTTGCTCAAGGCGGAGTACGAATTGATGATGAGCAGATTAAAGATGTTCAAAAAACTTTCAGCGTTGAAGAAATCAAGAAAAATCCGATTGTAATCAAAAAAGGGAAGAAAATATTTTTGAGGGTAAAATAAAAAATCAAACAATAAATAACATTTATAATAATATGAATATCAAATTTTGATATTTTCTTGACATTTAGTTTATTATCGTGTAATATACCAGCGTGATTAAGAGAAGTTTCGTTCTCACCCGAAGAGCAATCGTAAGGGTTTCAAAATATGAATTTATTTTGTGGACGGAATTTTTCCGTCCACTTATATTTTTATGGAGGTGTAGTAGCATTAGCAAAAACAGAAATATTGAGGTAAACGGACAAATTCGTGACCCCAAACTTAGAGTCGTGTCAGAAGACGGTGAACAACTTGGTATCATGTCTGCAAGAGAAGCTCTTGAAAAGGCGGAAGATCGTAATCTTGATTTAGTTAAAATAGCACCGATGGCAAACCCGCCGGTTGTTAAAATCATGGACTACGGCAAATATCTTTTTGAGATAAACAAGCGTGAGAAAGAAAACAAGAAAA
>CABTZO010000015.1 GCA_902489335.1 uncultured Oscillospiraceae bacterium
AGACGTGTGCTCTTCCGATCTGGAAGAACTCAAACGGGCATTGTCGGCTGTTCTTCTGTTGACGACTATATAAATGATAAAATAAAAAAACACGAATTTACAAGAAAAGAAAAGGAAGAAGATCGTGTCAATCATGTTGATTATCTAAACGCAAATACCGGCCCTATTTTTCTGACCTTCAAAGACGATCAAGATGTTTCAGACTTGCTTGAAAAATTAAAGAGTAAAAATAAACCATTGTTTGATTTTACTTTAAATGACGTGAGACAAAGAGGTTTCATAATTAAAGACAAAGCCGATATAGATTTAATTCAAAGAAAGATGAATAACATTTCGTCTTTTTATATCGCAGACGGCCATCATAGAGCTGCTTCGGCTGTAAGAGTCGCAAAAATGAGAAGAAAAGACAATCCAAATTATAATGGAGATGAAGAATTTAACTTTTTCTTGAGTATAGTTTTCCCGGCGGAAGAGCTAAAAATTTATGCCTATAACAGAATTTTAAAAACCAATAAAGACATATCTGCTATAGCTGAAAAAGCGAAATCAAAATTCAGCGTGCAAAAAACAGATAAACTTGAAAACCCAAAGAATAAAAAAGAGTTTTTGATGTTTAATAAAGATGAAATTTATTCTCTTGTCGCAAAAGAAGAATTGTTTTCCGGAAAAGACATCGTTGAAAGTTTAGACGTTTCTGTTTTACAGGACAATTTATTGGAGCCTGTTTTCGGAATCGAAGATCCCCGAACAAATGAAAATATTGATTTTATAGGCGGAATTTTTACACCAAAAGAAGTCAGAGAAAGATTAAACGAAAATGAAATTGCATTTTGTCTGTATGGAGTTTCAACGGATGAATTGATGCAAATTGCAGATGAGGGAAAAGTAATGCCTCCAAAATCGACTTGGTTTGAGCCAAAGCTTTTGTCGGGACTTTTCATTCACTTATTAAAGTGAAAGATGTAATTAATCATAGTTTAACAAGGAGAATAAAATGATAAAGCACATTATTTTATGGAATTTAAAAGACGAGTTTTCAAAATCGGAGAAAGCGAAACTAAAAACTCAAATTAAAGAAGGTCTTGAAGGTTTATCGGGACAAATAGAAGGACTCAATGAAATAAAAGTAAACATAGATCCTCTTGAAACTTCAACAGCCGATCTTATGCTCTGTGCTGTTTTGAAAGATGAAGCGGCTCTTAAATTATACGCAAATCACCCAAAGCATTTAGAAGTTGCAAACGGAATAATACGCCCTAATGTAAAACTTCGTGTTTGTTTTGATTTTGAAGAAAAATAAAAAGCGAGGAATATTCCTCGCAATCTTATTTAATCATCACCTAAAATGCTGTCTTTGAATTTTTCAAAGGCAGATTTTTTCTTTTTAAAAGGTGCTTCATGACCCACCGGTGTATTATTGGGCTTATTTTTATACTCTTGATCAAATTGCTTCAAAAGTTCCTTTTGGTGCTCGGTTATTTTTGTGGGAACATCAACTCTAACCCTTACAAATTGATCTCCTTTTGAGCTTCTTTGCAGTCTTTGTATTCCTCTGCCTTTTAATTTGAAAACTGTTCCGCTTTGAGTTCCTGCAGGCATTTCATATTTGACATTTCCGTCGAGTGTGGAAACGATAATTTCATCGCCCAAAACAGCCTGTGAGTAAGTAACCAAAACATCGGTCCAAACATCAAATCCTTCTCTTGTAAAGATTTTATGCGGTTTTATTTTAACAGTAACAATAACCGATCCGTTTGGTCCGCCATTTATACCTTGATTGCCTTGATTTTGTATTCTCAGTGATTGACCTCTGTCAATTCCTGCGGGCACCCGGACTTCGAGTTTATGTTTTTTTCTGACTAAGCCCTTGCCGTCACAATTTATACAATGCTCATGGATGATTTTTCCTCTTCCGTGACATCTCGGGCATTCGGTTGTTGTAGCCATTTGTCCTAATATAGTTCTTTGGTAGGTTTGAATATATCCTTCTCCATGACAATCAGGGCAAGTATCAACCTTGCTTCCGGGCTTTGCGCCGCTGCCTCGACAAATTTCACAATTTTCTATTCTGCGAATTTCAATCTCCTTTGTGCAGCCTTTTGCAGCCTCTTCAAAAGTAAGATTGATTGTAGTTGCAATATCGCCTCCGCGCCTTGGCGCATTTGGATCCGGTTGTCCTCCGCCCGAGAACATATTGAATATATCTCTTATGTTTCCAAATCCGTCGCCGCCAAATCCCGAGAATTGTGAGAACGGATCTTCACCGCCCATGCCAAAGTTAGGATCAACTCCCGCATGTCCATAGGCGTCATATCTCGATTTTTTATCAGGATCGGACAAAACTTCATAAGCTTCGTTTGCTTCCTTAAACTTTGCTTCAGCATCAGCATCATCCGGGTTCAAATCCGGATGATACTTCTTTGCAAGAACTCTGTATGCTTTTTTTATCTCGTCCTCGGTTGCATTCTTAGAAACTCCGAGGACTTCATAATAATCTCTCTTATCTGCCAAAACTTTCTCCCGACTTAGTCAACGTCTTTAAAATCGGCATTGTAATAATCTTGACCTTTGTCATCGCCATTATTTTCGGTTTCTGTTCCCTGTGCTTCGCCGGGCTGTGCATTTTCAGCGGCCTGTTTTTTATAAAGAGTTTCGGAAAGTTTGTAGAATTTATTTTGAAGTTCTTCCTGTCTGTCCTTAATAATATTTATATCTTCGCCTTTAAGGGCCTCTTTGAGTGCATCTATTTTTTCGTTTAATTCGTCAACATCGGCTTTTTCAAAGGTATCCTTGTCTTTGTTTTCTTCGAGAATTTTTTCGCAGCCATATATCATCTGTTCGGCGCCGTTTCTTATGTCTACTTCTTCTCTCTTTGTCTTGTCTTCTTCGGCAAATTTCTCTGCATCGGCAACTGCTTTTTCAATATCTTCTTTACTCATATTTGAAGAAGCGGTGATTGAAATAGACTGTTCTTTATTGGTTCCCTTATCTTTTGCGCTTACATTTACAATTCCGTTAGCGTCTATGTTAAATGTAACTTCAATTTGAGGAACTCCTCTTCTTGCCGGCAAAATTCCGTCTAAGTGGAACATTCCGAGTGATTTGTTGTCTTTGGCAAATTCTCTTTCGCCCTGTAAAACATTTATTTCAACTGAAGTCTGATTATCTGCCGCCGTTGAGAAAATTTGACTCTTTTTCGTCGGAATAGTTGTATTTCTCTCAATAATTTTTGTTGTAACTCCGCCATAAGTTTCAATTCCGAGTGATAACGGTGTAACATCAAGAAGCAAAAGTCCTTTAACATCGCCCGATAAAACTCCGGCTTGAAGTGCGGCACCCATAGCAACACATTCATCGGGATTTATTCCCTTAAAGGGTTCTTTATTCATATACTTTTGAACAGCTTCGTTTACTGCCGGAATTCTTGAAGAACCTCCGACCATAATTATTTTATTGATTCCTTCAATTGTTTTTCCGGAATCCTTAACAGCCTGTCTGACCGGTCCCATTGTTTTTTCAACAAGATCTGCAGTGAGTTCGTTAAACTTTGCTCTTGTCAGTGACATTTCAAGGTGTTTGGGTCCGCTTGCATCTGCTGTAATAAAGGGAAGTGAAATTTGAGTGCTTGTAACTCCCGAAAGTTCAATCTTTGCTTTTTCTGCGGCTTCCTTGAGTCTTTGCATTGCCATTTTGTCGCTCTTGAGATCTATTCCGCTGTCTTTTTTGAATTCATCGATTATATAATCAATAATTCTTCTGTCGAAATCGTCTCCGCCGAGTTTGTTATTTCCGGCTGTTGCCAATACTTCCTGAACTCCTCCGCCCATTTCTATAATTGAAACGTCAAAGGTTCCTCCGCCGAGATCATATACCATAATGATTTGATCGTCTTCTTTATCAAATCCGTATGAAAGAGCAGCCGCAGTAGGTTCGTTAATAATTCTCTTAACTTCCATTCCTGCAATCTTACCGGCATCTTTTGTAGCCTGTCTTTGTGAATCGGTAAAATATGCGGGAACTGTAATAACAGCTTCTACAATTTTATCTCCCAAATAAGCTTCTGCGTCTGTCTTTAATTTTTGCAAAATCATTGCAGAGATTTCTTGAGGTGTATATTTTTTGTCGTCAATCTTTACTTTATAATCCGAACCCATCTGTCTTTTTATTGATGTAACTGTTCTTTCCGGATTAGTAACTGCCTGTCTTTTTGCTACTTGACCGACCATTCTTTCTCCGTCCTTGCCAAAAGCAACGACTGAGGGTGTTGTTCTTGAGCCTTCAGCGTTTGGGATAACTACTGCTTCCCCACCCTCGATAACGCTGACACATGAATTTGTAGTTCCTAAATCTATACCTACAATTTTTGACATAATTTATCCTCCTATTAATTTGCCACTTTAACTGTGGCAGGTCTTATTATTCTTTCTTTATATTTATAACCTGACTTGAATACTTCCATTACGGTATTCTCACCAAAGTTTTCATCTTCAACATGCATAATCGCTTCGTGAATATTCGGATCAAAAGTATCGCCCTTTTCACCGAAGGTTTCTACACCTTCATCTTTGAGAATTTGTAAAAACTGATTGAATATCATTTTCATTCCTGTATGATAATCCTCGTTTACCTTCTCTTTATTTTCCAAAGCTCTCTCAAAATTGTCTAAAAAAGGTAAAAACTTTGCAACTAAATCACATTTTGCAATTATGAAAGCTTCACTTTTTTCTTTAGCCGTTCTCTTACGATAATTGTCATATTCTGCTGCAAGGCGCAAATAATCATCTTTTGAGAAACCTTCATCTTTTTCCTGTTTTTCTTCAAGATCTTTAGTCTGCTCTTTTTTTTCCTTCTCTTTTTTCAAACTATATCCTCCCCATAAATTGATGTGAGAAATTCTCCCAGTAACTTACCCATATATTTAACAGACGCAACTGCGTCAGAATAGTTTATTTTGATAGGACCTAAAATTCCGAGTCTGCCGGAGTTAAACGAACCTACATGGTAACTTGTAACGATAACGCTTGAATCTGTAAGTTGTGGAATCCTGCTTTCACTGCCGATAGAAATATGTAAATCTTCGTTAGACGGAAAATCAATAAGCTTAAACAGTTTATCGTCCATATCAAGAAAATCTATTAAATCATAAATGGTATCACCATAATCTTTATAAGAGAAAAGATTTGCTCTACCGTCAACCGATACTTCTCCGCCGAGACTCTCTTTAACAAGTTCAAAAACTGTGAGCATAAGGGGCACAAGATTTTCATTTCGATTTGAAGATAGATCAAGCAGCCTCTGTAAAACAAAAGCATCAATTGAATTTAAATCTCTGTCAACTAAGTTTTCACTGATTATATTGTCAAAGAACTCAAGATCTTTGTTTTCTATATTTTCATTTACTCTGCAGATTCTATTTTTAATCAATCCAAATGATGAAATCAAAATGACCATAAAAAGTTTTTCGCCCAAATAAGTGAGCGTAACTTTTTTCAGTTTATCATTATCGGACGCAGGTTTTGTGTAAATGGTTGCACAGTTTGTA
Organism: uncultured Oscillospiraceae bacterium; assembly: GCA_902489335.1. GTDB lineage: Bacteria > Bacillota > Clostridia > Oscillospirales > Acutalibacteraceae > JAUNLX01. The sequence goes on from CABTZO010000015.1 coordinate 5,543, forward strand.
ATTTCTGAAAGTAAGTTCACAACATCATCAATAAAACGATCGGGATCTGCGTGGAAATTAATTTTAGACTTGATTTTCATTATTTTGGATTTCGGCATTTTTTTAGCATGCATTAAATTATCAATGTAATATCTCAAGCCGAGTTCGGTAGGAATTCTTCCTGCAGAAGTATGTATTTGATAAATATATCCCTGTTCGGACAAAACTGCCATATCGTTTCTTATTGTTGCCGGAGAAACGTTTAGTTCCGGAAAAGAGCACAAAAGTTTTGAAGCCACCGGTTCCCCGGTGTTTATGTAATGTTCTACTATTCTAAATAAAACCCTTTCTTCTCTTTTAGATAACATATTTCCTCCGTTAGCACTCTTTAAGCTCGAGTGCTAATTCATATATTATACGGTTTATATCTCAATGTCAAGAACTAAAATTTAACCGCTTAACATTATAAAACGGAAACTTTCTGTTATGTTATAATATTAAACAAGCGAAAGGCGGTGTACTATGTTCAGACTCAGTTTTGATATCGGTGGAACAAATCTGAAAGTAGCTCTTGTTGAAAATTATAAAATCAAGGATCGCAGGTCATTTTTCTGCTCAAAAATCGAAAATGAAGATATACTCGAAGAGTTAATTGTAAAAACAATAAATAATTGGAAAGAAAAATATGAGTTTGAAACTTTTGATTTTGTAGGACTTGGTGTTCCCGGAGAAGTTTCAGACAACAAAATAATAAAAACGCCCAACTTGAAGTTAGACATTAAAAATTTGCCTTATAATCTAAGTAAAACATTAAATCAATCGGTTAAAGTCGAAAATGACGCAGTCTGTGCATCAATTGCCGATTTTCTGAGTTTGGAAAATAAACCGAAATCTTTTCTGGCGGTAACGTTGGGAACCGGAATCGGCGGAAGTTTGATTTATAACGGAAAAATATACAGAGGAGCCGGATTTGCACCCCTTGAAATCGGTCATACCGTTATTGAAAAAGACGGTATTGAATGCAGCTGCGGAAGAGCAGGTTGTTTTGAAAAATATGCTTCAACAAGTTCTTTAATGCAATATTATCAAGAAAAATCAAAAGAGTTCAAAACAGCCGAAGAAATAATGGATCTTTATCAAAAAAATGATAAGACGGCAAAAGAGACAATTGAAAGATTTGTAGATTATCTTTCTTTGGGTCTTGTCAATTTAATAAACATCTTCGCTCCCGATTTGATTTTACTAAGCGGAACTTTTTGCAAGTCAATGGAGCCGATTATGAATATGATTTCCTGTAATGTAAATAAATATAAATATTCAAAGGATGACAAATTGCCAAAAATAAAGCTCTCTTCTTTAGGAGAGAATGCAGGGCTCCTCGGAGCGGCATATTTAGATTTTGAAAAAATCTAATATTCTCTTCAATGTAATTTTATTTGTTTTCTTTTTTGCTTTATTTTCAACTTCGGTTGTTTTGAAAAATTCATCTAATTTAATATCAATATTTTTAAGCGAGTAAACATTTTCAGATATTAACTCGCTTATTTTTCCGCGATTTTTTTCAAAACTTTCACTTGACAGAAATTTTTGATATACAGTTTTTAAGTCATTTTGCGGATTGAGTTTATAAATCGGAAGAAAAATCAAATATATATTGTTTTCTTTGTCCTTGAATATATAGTCGTTCAAAAGACAGCTTAAACTAAGCATGTAAGATCGACTTGTTTCCAGCCTTTCAGTCAAAGATTTCAACAGCTTATACATTTCGTCATTGGTTTTTATTTTATCAAAATCTACAAGTTGAAGATTATTTATTTTATATGTAAAAATAAATTCTTCTTCACCGTCTGTTGTCATATTTCTAATAAATCCCGGGCTTATAACACCCGGTATTTCATTTTCCGAAAGTTCTCCAAAAACTAAAGTGTCTATTTGACACGTCTCATTTTTTATTACCAAAGTCCTGTCATAATCTTTTCCGTCAAAACTTATTTTCATTTATATTTCTTCCTTTCTTATATTTTTAAGCAATCTGCAAATTATTTGTCGAGAACTTTCTTTACTCAAGTTATACATAGCCGAAAGTTCTTCATAATTTTTTCCCTCTATAAAGTAATCGTAAAAAATTCTTCTTTTTTCGTGTGATAAGCTTTGAAGACTGAAAAATATTTTTTCCAACGTCAAATTATTAAAAACTATTTGATCCGTCATGCTTTTTGAAATTAAAAATGTTTCGTCTTCTAAAGGCAAAAAGTTTTCATATAGATTGGATTTTGCAATTTTTCTTTTCAAAATTGTCCTCAAATATGCAAGTTTTTTCTTGTCTTCAAGATTTAAAAAAACTGTCGGATTCTTAATAATTTCAAGAAAACAATCCTGTAATATATCCTCGCCACTTTCACTTTTTGGAATTTTTGATTTTACAAACATAAGAAGCGAAAAGTAATTTAGCCTATATATTTTTTCTACATTTTCCCTGTCTTCATCAGTCATATACTCACCCACAATCTTTGATGTGAATATATCAGAGCTGTCGGCATAATATATTAACAAAAGTCTGAATGGTATGTATTTTCTATCCAGCGATAAAACTTTTGCAAAAAATATAACGTTGAATATAATAACTTTACTTATAAAACGAAGGGAAGAAAACTGATGAATGTAGGAATATTAAACGGAGGTCCGTCTTTTGAAAGAGAATTAACCGCGGTAATCAACAAATTTTCTTCAAAAGTCGGTGTTGAGACGGAAATAAGAAGTTTTTACAATGTCGATCAAGTATTAGAATGTGAAAAGGGGCAAGACATTTTAATTCTCGGTGACAACAAGAAAAATAAAATTTCAATTTCCGAAGCTGTTTTATTGAGAAAGAACAATTTCAAGGGCGAATTGCTTTTTGCAAGCCGAGACAAGAATGGTATATTAGAATCTTTTTCTGTAAAGCCTTTTGATTTTTTGCTTTTACCGATATCAGTCGACGAGTTCAACAATGTGCTTAGTCGATTTGTCAGAATGATGAAAGAAAGAGAATGTTTGAAGTTAAAATTTTCGGGCAAGGAAGTATACATAAATTTTAAAAATATAATCTATATACGCTCTGATATAAACGGTTCAATGATAAGATGCACACATAAAATAATTCATACGCCGATACCGCTTTATAAAATTGAACCTTTACTGCCACAACCACTCTATTGCAGATGTCATCGTTCTCATATTATTAACCTTGCATATATAAAATCGATCAGAAATGATGTAATATATTTAGGTAACGGAGAAAAGCTTTCAATAAGCAGAAGAAAAAGCAGCAACTTTAATCGCTCCGTTGAAAAATACAATAATTTTAGAAATTTATACGGAGTATAAAATGCAATATAAAGACGCACTCGAATATATACACGGTTTACAAAAATTCGGTTCACAACCGGGTTTAGAGAGAATAAAGTCTTTATGCGAAGAGCTCGGTAATCCTCAAGATGAACTTAAATTTATTCATGTTACCGGCACCAACGGCAAAGGTTCAGTTTGTCAAATGTTTTATCAAACACTTTGTCAATCCGGATATAACACAGGACTTTTTATTTCGCCTTATATAGTAAGCTTTCGCGAAAGAATGCAGGCAAACGGCGAATTTATAAAAGAAGAAGAATTTGCAGAAATAACAAATAAAGTTAAACTTGCGAACGATAGTTTGGCTTTAAGAGGGATATTTCCGACAGAATTTGAAACTCTTACTGCCATAGCTTTTTTGTTCTATAAAAATAAAAACTGTGATCTTGTTGTGCTGGAAGCCGGAATGGGTGGTCGACACGATTCAACAAACATTATCAAAAATACGGTTTTATCGGTAATTGTTTCTATAGGTCTCGATCATGTTGATTATCTCGGAAATACTTTGGAAGAAATTGCCTACGAAAAAGCGGGAATAATAAAATCAGCTCCTGCCATAATTCCCAAAATGCAAGAAAATTTAACTTGTATTTTCAAGAAAGAAGCAGAAAAAAACAACAGCGATCTTTTTATTGTCGACAAAAAATATTTTTCGATTATCAAAGACGATGTTTTCGGTATGTCTGTCAATTACAAAGGGAAAGTCGCCAATATCAACCTTGTCGGAGAAAAACAGGCAGAAAATTTAAACTTGTTTTTTTGTGGTATAAAAGTTTTACAAAAAAAATATAAAATCAAATCTCAAAATATAATTGACGGATTGAGTTCAATAAACAATCCCGGTAGATTTGAGATTATATCGGAAAACCCAATGATTATTTTAGACGGAGCCCATAATGCCGCCGCCGCAGAAAATCTTTCCAGGTCTATAAAAAAATATTTAAGTGATAAGAAGCTTTGCATCATAACCGGCGTTATGGCAGATAAGGACTACAATACATTTGCCTCAATCTTAGCACCTTTATCCGATAAAATTTACGCGGTAAATGTAAGCAATAACAGAGCTCTCGACTCAAAATCTTATGCTGAAGTTTTATCGAAATACAATAAAAACACCGTCGCTCTCGATAATTTTGATGATGTCGTTGAAAATTTAATTTGTAACGATGAAAATTTTGATGCCTATCTTGTAACAGGTTCTTTCTATTTGATAAGCGATATAAGAAAAAGTAAAAACATTAATAACAACATAGAAAAACTTCAGTTCAAGTTTTCAAATCAAAGATGATTTTGTTGACTTGTAGTTTAGTCAATAGTATGATTTATTTAATAAATTAAGGAGGCTCAAAATTGCCTAAAAAACTTTTTACTTCAGAATCCGTTACTCAGGGACATCCGGACAAAGTCTGTGATTCAATTGCCGATGCAATTTTAGATGAGTATTTAAAAAAAGATAAAAACTGCAGAGTTGCCTGCGAAGTTGTTTGTACAACAGGTCAGGTTCAGATTTTGGGAGAAGTTTCTTCATCGGTTGATGTCGATTATACACATGTGGCAAGAGATGTAATCTGCAAAATCGGTTATAATTCACCTGCACTGGGATTTGACGGAAACTCTTGCTCAGTTTCACTTCAAGTTAAAAATCAGTCTGAAGATATTGCCTTGGGTGTTAATCAGTCGATGGAATATAAAAGCGGAGTGAATGATAGGTTTAACCTGATAGGTGCCGGAGATCAGGGAATCGTTTTCGGATTTGCCTGTAATGAAACACCGGAATACATGCCTCTTCCTATCATGCTTGCAAATAAAATCGCCAAAAGACTTCACACTGAAAGAAAAAATGAAAATATACCTTATTTAAGACCGGACGGAAAATCACAAGTTACTGTTGAGTATGATGAAAACGGTAAACCTTTGAGAGTTGACACTATTTTAATTTCAACGCAGCATGATCCGGAGGCTTCAATAGAGCAAATAACAGATGATCTTAAGAAGCTTGTTATTAATAAGGTTGTACCTGAAAATCTAATAGACAAAGATACACGAATTTTGGTTAATCCCACAGGCAGATTTGTAATCGGTGGTCCTGCGGGCGATACGGGTCTTACGGGAAGAAAAATCATTGTAGACACATACGGCGGTTATGCCTGCCACGGCGGCGGAGCTTTTTCGGGTAAAGATCCGACAAAAGTCGATCGTTCGGCAGCCTATGCAACAAGACACATCGCAAAAAATTTAGTTGCGGCAGGTGTTGCGGACAAATGTGAAATTCAAGTTGCATATGCTATCGGAATTGCTCATCCCATCTCTGTTTCAGTCAATACTTTCAATACCGGTAAAATAAGCGATGATAAAATTTTGGATATAATTAATGAATTATTTGACTTGCGACCGCTGGCGATTATAGATAATTTAGATTTATTAAGACCTATTTATTCAGATCTTTCAGCTTACGGGCACATGGGTAGATCGGACTTAAATTTAAGTTGGGAAAAGCTTGATAAAGTTGAACAAATAAAACAGCTTGCTAAAATATAAGAAAACAAAAACTGATTGTAAAAACAATCAGTTTTTATTTTTATTCAATTGATAAGGCCCCGCTCTGATGATATAATTTAATAAGATTTTGGAGGGATATTTTTGCATAAAAGTAATTATGAAAAGTTAAATTTATCTTTGCTTACGGATTTTCCCGAACTTTCCATGTCCAATGCATTTTTCAAGGATGGATTTGAAAATACCGTTGCACATTTTGACCTATATTTTAGAAACATTCCAGACAATGGCGGTTTTGTCATAATGTCCGGGTTACAGCAGGTCATAGAATTTTTGGAAAATCTTAAATTCTCTGATGACGATATTGAATATTTAAGAAGTCAAAATCTCGATGAGGGTTTTCTGAAATATCTTAAAGAATTTAAGTTTAAATGCGATGTTCGTGCAGTTCCCGAGGGAACACCGGTTTTCAAAAATGAGCCTATTTTAACTGTCCGAGGTCCGATTATTCAGGCACAGATCATTGAGACAATGCTTATTCAAATAATAAGTCATCAAAGCTTGATTGCAACCAAGGCAAATAGAATTGTAAGAGCTTGCGAAGGCAGAGAAGTAATCGAAATGGGAAGCAGAAGAGCTCATGGTGCACACAGTGCACTTTATGGTGCCAAGAGTGCCTTTATTGCAGGTTGTAATTCCACCTGCTGTACGATGGCGGGAAAAGAATTCTCCATTCCCCTGTTTTCCATGATGGAACACAGTTGGGTTCAGCTTTATAAAACCGAACTTGAAGCTTTTAACGCCTATGCAAAAGCATATCCTAACAACTGCGTACTCGCTGTCGACACATACAATGTTCTTAAATCCGGAGTTCCCAATGCAATTAAATGTTTTGATAAAACACTTAAGCCCTTAGGTGCAAGACCTCTCGCAATAAGAATTGACAGTGGTGATATAACCTATTTATCAAAAAAAGCAAGAAAAATGCTTGATGAGGGCGGTTATCCCGATTGTCAAATAATGGCTTCAAACTCCCTTGACGAACATTTAATAAGAGATATGATTACTCAGGGCGCAAAAGTAGATATGTACGGTGTCGGTGAAAGACTCTTAACTTCAATGAGTTCTCCTATTTTAGACGTCGTATACAAATTAGTTGCCATTGAAGATAAGGGTGAAAAAATTCCTAAAATTAAAATCAGTGAAAATGTAACAAAAATCACCAACCCCGGTGTTAAAAATGTTTGGAGACTTTTTGATCGTGAAAACGGCAAGGCTATAGCTGATGTCTTATCTTTCGACAATGAAACAATTGATGAAAGCAAGCCGTTTGAACTGTTTGATCCGGAATATACCTGGAAAAGGAAAATGGTCGAGAATTTCGTGGCAAGACCTCTTCTCAAAGATATTTTCATTCAAGGAAAATGTGTATACAGAGATCTTTCACTTTACGAAATAAGAGAGTATTGCAGTCATCAAATTGACACTCTCTGGGAAGAAGTTTTAAGATTTGAATATCCGCACAAATATTATGTAGATTTATCGCCTGCACTGTGGAAACAAAAACAGAAATTACTTGATGAGTTGTCTATGAGACCGAGAGCAATCGAATAAAAAAATGCGTGCAATGCACGCATTTTTAAGTTAACGGGTTTTAAATTTTAGAATTTATACCGGGTATCCAATTACTCATATAAATAAAGAGTTTGCCTATTCAACAAGGAAAGTATATAATTAATTTTGTTTATTAAGAACTGACGGAGGTAAAAATGGAACATATCGATATTGTCGATTTAATGAACGATAAAACTTATATTAATAAAACTGTAGTTGCGTGCGGCTGGGTAAGAACTTCCCGCAATTCTAAGAATACCGCTTTTTTGGAACTCAATGACGGAAGCACTCTCCCGCATATTCAGGTTGTTATAGACAAAAATAAGCTCTCGAATATCGGCGACTTTTTATCGGTAGGCTCCGCTTTAAAAATCAAGGGAACACTTGTAGTTGCTCAAAACGACAGTCAAAAAGTTGAAATAAACGCGGATGAAATCGAGCTTTTAGGAAAGTCTCCCGAAGACTATCCTCTTCAAAAGAAAAGACATACACTGGAGTTTTTAAGAACAATACCGCATTTAAGAGTTCGTTCTAACACCTTCAATGCAGTTTTTAAGGTAAGATCCGCACTTTCATTTGCAATACACAAGTTCTTTCAAGAACGCGGATTTGTCTATGTAAACACTCCTATCCTAAGCGCAAACGATTGCGAAGGTGCAGGGGAAGTTTTCAGAGTTACAACTCATGATGCAAACGTTCAATTTGAAACAGAAGAAGAATATTATAAGAGTGATTTTTTCGGAAAGAGAACCGGACTTTCAGTTTCGGGTCAACTTGAGGGAGAGGTTGCCGCTCTTGGTTTCGGAAAAATCTATACATTTGGCCCGAGTTTTAGAGCAGAAGACAGCAATACCGCAAGACATGTTGCAGAATTCTGGCATGTTGAACCGGAAGTCGCCTTTGCCGATATAAATGACATAATGAAAATTGCAGAAGATATGATCAAATACATCATCAAATATGTCCTTGAAAACTGCAAAGACGAAATGAAGTTTTTTGATACGAGAATTGAAAAAGGACTTATAGACAAATTAGAAAATGCAATAAGCAACGATTTTGAAGTAATCGATTACTCAAAGGCAATTGACTTGCTTATTGATTCGGGCAAAAAATTTGAATATCCGGTAGAATGGGGACTCGATTTGCAGACCGAACATGAAAGATATATAACCGAAGAAATATCGAAAAAACCCTGTTTTATCGTCAACTATCCAAAAGATATAAAAGCTTTCTACATGAAGCAAAACGACGATAAAAAAACTGTTGCGGCAACAGATCTTTTGATGCCGGGCGTCGGTGAAATCATAGGTTGTTCCGAAAGAGAAACAGACTATGACAAGTTGGTTGACGCTATGAAACAGAGAAATATGAATTTAGATGAATATAAGGATTACCTTGACCTCAGAAAATATGGTTCCGTTACACACAGCGGTTACGGACTGGGACTCGAGAGAATGTTAATGTATCTGACAGGCATTTCAAATATTCGTGATGTGATCTTATATCCAAGAACTGTAGGAAATATCAGATAGGAGATTTTATGAAGTCACTTACAATACCTAAGAATTATTCGTCAAAGCTTTCACTTAACGACACTCAAAAAGCGATTAAAATAATAAAAGATACCTTTCAGGAAACTCTTGCAAAAAGATTAAATTTGCAGAGAGTTACCGCTCCTCTCATGGTTAAATCAAACTCCGGAATAAATGACGATCTCAGCGGTGTAGAAAGAAAAGTTGTCTTCGACACAAAAGAGATAGACGGAAATTTTGAAATTGTTCAGTCTCTCGCAAAATGGAAGAGAATGGCTCTTAAAAAATACGGTTTTACAATGAACGAAGGGCTTTATACGGATATGAACGCAATACGCCGCGATGATGACGTTGACAATATTCATTCTATTTTTGTGGATCAATGGGATTGGGAAAAAATAATATCTAAGGATCAAAGGACAAACGAATATTTACAAGAAGTTGTTTCAACTATTGTCAGTGTTGTTAAATACACCAACGATACGATAAAAAATCATTATTCCGTTTTAGACGGTGAAATTTGTGAAAAAGTATTTTTCATTACTTCACAGGAACTTGAAAATCTTTATCCCGATGATGACGCAAAGACACGCGAAACAAAAATAACAAAAGAACATAAAACTGTTTTTATTTCAAAAATAGGCGGTAAATTGAAAAGCGGTAAACCACACGACTTTAGGGCTCCTGATTATGATGACTGGGAACTAAACGGCGATTTACTCTTTTGGAACAGTGTTTTGGAAGCACCGCTTGAAATTTCTTCCATGGGAATAAGAGTAGACGAAGAGTCATTAAAAAATCAGTTGATTCTTGCCAACGCAACCGACAGAGAAAAATTTGAATATCATCAGATGATTTTCAAAAACGAACTTCCGCTTACAATAGGTGGAGGAATCGGTCAATCCAGACTCTGCCTTTTGATGTTACAAAAAGCTCATATAGGAGAAGTAAGCGTTGCAATTTGGCCGGATGATATGGTTGAAGAATGTGCAAAGCATAATATTCCCATTCTTTAATAAAACTAAAGCACCGATTTTGAATCGGTGCTTTTTATATTTTAATTTTACATTGATTTTCGAGATTTGAAAATTCCGATTATAGTTTTAAATGACGGTTTGTTGCCATACATAAGCGTTCCCGCTTTGTAAATAATAGACGATAAGTATGCGATTATTACAATTGAAACAGCCTGAATAATAAGTGACAAGGCTATTGCGTATGCAGGTATTGTGCCACTTAGCGACATTCTTGTTACAAGCGCCATAGGTGCAGAAAACGGTATGTAAGTCAAAACTTTCATTGTAGTTGAATCGGGGGTTCCAGAAGTCATTGTTGTCATTATTATTACAAAGATAACTACAAAAATCATTGTAATCGGATAAGTCAAACCGGCTAAGTCTTCAATCTTATTCGCAACCGCGCCTGCCGCAGCATACATAAATGCAAAGATATAAAAACCACTCAAAAAGCAAATAAGAGAAAACACAATTAAAGTCGGTGAAACATCAAACAGCGTTTTAACAATCTCATTGTTCAAATTTTCACCGAACAATTTGTATGAAATCAAGCCTGAAACTATTATTGACAAAAATTGGATTAGTCCCGCTGTTCCTATTCCAAAAACTTTACCAAACATTAAATTTTCGGTTTTTGCCGTAGTTATAAGCAATTCCATAGCTCTTGAGCTCTTTTCTCCCGCAACCGATTGACTAACGGTTTGTCCGTACATAATAACCATTATGTAAAGCAAGAAGACAATTGCATAAGCGAAGAAGAATGTGCTTCTCTGATCTTTTTCCAGGACTTCTAATTTGGATTTCGGGCTTGTCTGAAAAAACTTTTGAACTTCATCCGGTTTTAAGTTTTTTGAATACAAATAGTTCGCCTGAACCACAGACTTAAGCGACTCACCGACCAAATCGGAATATTTATCGTTGATGCTCATTGAACGGACTATATATTTATAATCTAAATTATCATTAAATACTATTCCGGCATCATACTTTTTATCCTGAATTTGTTTTTTTATGCCGGATTCGTCTAATTTTGATGTTCTGTATTGCAAAGCTCCGCCACTTGCTTTTGTGAGATTGTCGGCAAGACTTTTATATTTTCCCTGAGGATCAGAAATTACTATAGTCTGTTCAACTGAAACTTTGTTATCTTTTTCAACATTTACGGATTTATTTTTTACAAATTTTGAAAATCCGAAAACTCCGAAAAAAATCAATAAAACAAAAACGACAGTGGTAGCTAAATACGCTTTATTCTTGAAAAATTGAGAAATCTCAAATTTGAAAATGGTTAAAGCCTGTTTCATTCATTTATCTCCTTAGTATATTCAACAAAAATGTCATTAAGATCAGGTCTGTGAACAGAAAAATTATCAACATCGATATTTTGATTAGCGATTTCAAAGAATAAGTCTTTTTTCATAATTTCATTTTTTAACTTAACTTTAAAGTTTTCCTCATTATTTTCGAAAGATGATACATAGTTGGAGTGTTGAAGAAGTTCACCGAGCGAACCGTATTCACTCGTTCTGATATCAATCATATCTCTTGAATATTCATCTTTTATTTTATTTATATTACCCGACAGAACAATTTTTCCGTCATTGATAATTGCAACATCATCGCAACATTTTTCTATATAGTTTAGTTGATGCCCGGAAAACATAACTATTTTTCCTTTATCTATTTCTTCGCGAATAATATCTTCAAGTAAAATAGAATTGACCGGATCCAGTCCCGAAAACGGTTCGTCTAAAATTATTATGTCCGGATCTGAAACAAGGGTGGCAACAAGTTGAATTTTCTGCTGATTTCCCTTTGAAAGCACCTTTAATTTTTTATTTGCATAACTTTCAAGTTTCACTTTTTTCAAAAGAGAATAAACATTTTCTTTTACTGTCGTTTTATCTTGACCGGAAAGCTCACCCAAATAAACAAGTTGGTCAAAAATCTTTATTTTGGGATAAAGTCCTCTCTCTTCGGGCATATATCCAAACCTGACTTTTGAATCTTTTAAGTCTTTTCCGTTTATTGTAACTTGACCGCCGTCTGCATGAAAAAACTGCATAATGATTCGAATTGTCGTAGTTTTGCCGGCACCGTTTCTTCCGAGTAATCCAAAAGCTTGTCCGCTTTGAACGTCAAAAGAAATTCCCTTTAAAACTGTTTTTTTATCAAAACTTTTTGTAATGTCTTTTAAACTAAGCTTCATTTCAATCCTCTAACTTTAATTGTCTTACATCACTGCCCAGAAATTGAAGATAATCAAAATATCCCAAAATTCTCGACATTATTCGTTCGTCATATCTTGCTTCAAGCTCTATAAAACTCAAATTAGTATTTATAATCATAGGCAATCCCTTTGCCATTCTCGTATTTATTATGTTGTAAAATGCCGACGTGTTAAATTGAGTGTTAAATTCAGTACCCAAATCATCTAAAATCAAGAGATCACATGAGATAATAACATCCATCGGATTATTTTCATATGATAACCTGCCAAATTTTACGTCTTCAATTTGACCTAAAAGATTTTGAGCAGAATCATAAATGACGCCATACCCATTGTCTATAACGGCTTTAGCAATTGCAAGCGAAAGATGTGTCTTACCGAGTCCGGTTCTTCCGCACATTAAAATACTCGGTGTTGATCTGTCAGGAAAAAAATCCATTGACCAAGCTTTACAATACTCAAAAATTTCGCTCATTCTCTCATAGGCACTGACAAAATTGTCGCCGGTACTTTGATCGTCGCTCTCAATATTTTTATAATAATCAAGATTAAAAGAATCAAAATCACACAGTTCAATACATGAGCGTTTTTGTAAACTTTCAAGTCGCAATTTCTTTATCAAATCAAAAACACATTCACAATATTTACCTTCGGATATTCCGGTATCCTCACATTTTTTGCATGAAAATTGAGGTTTAAAATAATCTTCGCTGTAATTCAATCTTGAGAGCAAATCTTTTCTCTCGTTTTGAAGTTTTAAATTATTTTCTTTAATCAGCTTCAAATTTTCGGCAAAATTCTTTTTATCCTTAAAGGCATTGAGAATTTGTTTCGAAGTTGCGGCAATTTCCCTATTTAAAACTTCAATTTCGGGAATCTCTTTTTCGATTTTTTCTTTTTTTATTTCAGATTTTCGAAACGCGTCTGTTCTCTGCTTTTCCTTGATTTCAAGCGCCCTGTTGAGAACTTTCAAATCCTGCTTCACGTTTTTCTCCTTTTATATTTTATCTTGCCGGTCTTGCTTTTATCGGTAAACTTTTCAAGATCGTAAGAAGTATCTGTCGTTGTCTTTTCGACTTTCCCTTTTGGGTTTTTATATCTGGATTTAAAGAGAAGATTGTCTTTTTCCGCTGCCTGAACCGTCTTTATTTTTCTACTGTTCCAATCCTTCAAGATTCCGTCTATATATTTAAAATCAAGTCTGTGTTCTGTATCTTCAACTAAAGAGAAAGCATATTTTATAAGACTGAAATCCATTTTATATTCATCGATCCATTTAATAAGCAAAAACACTCTGTTATCTGTTTTTCTTATATTTTGACCCTTAAACTCTTCACAAAATTTATCCCAGGTTTCAAGTTTGAGTTTAACATAGTCCATACGATCAATGGCATCTTCAAGAGTTACAATTCCCTGTGAAGCCCACTTCTGACCGATTTTACAAATTTGATTGATACCGCTTTTTCCGATTGATTTACAGAAAGATATCAAGCAAAGTATAACTTCAATCGGAAGACCGTAAGAATCATACATCATAATTATTTTGGCTTGAGCATCATACCCCAAAGTCTTGCCCAAAATCTTTTGTGTTTCCGCAAACAGAGCCTGTAAATTTTCATCTTCGTTCAGTCGAGCCGCAACTTGATCATAGGTCGGTTGAATATACGGAACATCGGGCAACGTTTTTGGAGCAGGCTTTTTTTCTTCAACAATTTCGGGATAAGAAATTTTATTGTCACAAATTATAAATCCGTTTTGAATCCAATACTCTAAAATATCCTCTGTTTCCTTTTCAGATTTTTTCAAATCCTTTGCCAAATCCGACAAAAAATAGTCGTTTCCGTTGTTACGATATACAAACAATATTGCTTTTATTTGCTCCAAACTCACAAAATTTATATGCTCGTCAACGATTTCTTTTGACAAGGCAAAAATTCTGTTTAATTTGTTTGGCTCAAGTTTTAAATTCATAACGATTAGATTATATCATAAAGAAAATTACAGTTGTGTAAAAAATAATTAACATCGACAATTAAATTTGATTGTTATATAATTTCTATATTATCCGGGGCATTAGCTCAGCAGGGAGAGCGCAAGGTTCGCAATCTTGAGGTCAGGGGTTCAATCCCCCTATGCTCCACCAAATAATGCAGTAGGTTTTGATAGAAAGCCTGCTGTTTTTTCATTAGAAAACCTTTGTTTCAAATGGTTTCAGTGTTTAAAAGCATCCAAAGGATTCGGAGGAATACTGATAAAAAGGAGCCTTTATCTTCTAAAGTGTTTATTTGAAAGTATTTTTCCAATGCCACACAAAGGACGAACAATACAAGAGAATATAAGGAAAAATTAAGACTTGAAAATTTTGAAATATAGGTCTATACTATGAGTTAGTTATAACTAACTCATAGTTGTGGTTTACAAATTTTGTACAGCAAGTATTAAGCAATACAATCATAAAACAAATACAAGGAGATAAAATGAAGGTTTACAATAAGTTGTTTCGATATGTGCCGGAAAGTAAGATCAGTGGATATCTTGCGATTTTTATATCGGGAATATCTGCTTTTTTAATGGTATGTGGATATTACTTTATATACCAATTTTTCGTAGAAACAATCATAAGTAACAATTTCGAAAATGCAAGTCGCAATTCTTGGTTAATTGTGTTTTTTTTGACTTTGAGTGCTTTGCTATACATTTTATCAGGTCTTTTCTCTCATAAACTGGCTTTTAGATTAGAGACAAACTTGAGAAAACGGGGTATTGATGGCTTGACGGAGGCAAGTTTTCGCTTTTTCGACTTAAACCCGTCCGGTCTTATCAGAAAAACGATAGATGACAACGCCGCCAAAACGCACATGGCTGTGGCACATATGCTGCCTGACAACTCACAGGCTTTTTTAGTACCGATTTTTGCTCTTATTTTATCATTTGTTATTAGTATTCGTGTTGGCACGGTTATATTAATACTGTCTTTAGTAAGTGGCTTAATATTAAAAGGCATGATGGGAAATGGCGAATTTATGAAACTATATCAGTCATCCCTTGACAAATTAAGCTCCGAGACAGTTGAATATGTGCGAGGTATACAGGTCATTAAGATTTTTGGAAGCAAACTCAAATCATTTAAGGCTCTCAGTGAAGCGATTGCGAATTATTCAAAATATGCCTACAATTATTCAATATC
>CABTZO010000016.1 GCA_902489335.1 uncultured Oscillospiraceae bacterium
ATGAATTTTAGAAGCGCATTAAATGCTCCGTTAAAAACTTTTTTCGTTGGCGCATCTATATTTGCGGTTAAAATAATATTTTGTATCTGCCTTTTTCTATTACAAATTTATTTAGTTTCGTGCTGAAATATTCAAAGCTGTCACGCGAAAGTTTAATTTTAACTGTTTTTGTTTCATGAGGTTCAACTTCTGTTTTTGTAAAAGCCTTCAAAACTTTCTCGGGTCTGCAAACCATAGATTCATCTGCAAAGGAGATATAAACTTGTGTTATTTCGGAAGCTTTGATATCGGAAGTATTCTTAATTTTGAATGTTAAATTTAATTTATTGTCGATATTCAAATCTGAATATTCAAATTTTGCATAGGAAAGGCCATGACCAAACGGATAAGCCACTTCCTTTTTTGCTTTATCGTAATATCTGTAACCGACAAAAATACTCTCATCATAGACAACATTTTCGAATCTGTCGCCAAAGATATTCTTTGAAGAAATATCTTCTTCGGACTTGATAAATGTTTCAGCAAGTTTCCCTGAAGGAGAAACTTTTCCGCTTATCAATCGGAACAAGGCTTCCTGACCACCTTCACCCATAGGATAAGTGTACATTATTGTTTGAACTTTATCGTCAAAAGGAAGTTTTACAACAGACGAAGAACAGGTTACCACCGCAACTTCCTTTTTAAGTTTAATCATTTCATCAATTAGTTTAAGTTGGTTTTCAGGCAAATCAATTGTGACTCTGTCAACAGATTCAGCATATTCAGACTTTAAGCTGCCTGCAAAAATTATAATTTTATCGGCTTTTCTTGCTACCGCAATGGCCTCATTAAGAAGGTATTTGTTTTTGGATTTAATGTCACTTAATTCATACCCCTTTGAAAAATCAATATTATAACCGTTTTTTCTGAATAAAGAGATTAAATTTTCTGATTTATAAGGCTTTACTCGTGCCGAACCCTCTCCGGAAATCATTGGATTTTCCGCATAATCACCTATTATTGCAACTTTATCCGCTCTTTTTATAGGAAATACATTGTTATCATTTTTAAGTAAAACGGCTGTTTCTAAAGCATAGTTCACAGTTTTTTTGTGTAAGTCATCAAGATCAATATTTTCAATGGGAGTTCGAAGTTTTTCTTCAGATTTATCTATCATTTTAATAAATCTTTTACAGCTGTTGTTTATTTGTTTTTCCGTAATTTTACCTTCATGAAAAGCCTTTATTAAATTATTTACACTGTAATATCCGGAGCTTGGCATTTCCAAATCATTTGTGGCTTGAAGTTGTGCGACTCTGTCTGAAGTAGCATTCCAATCGGTCATAACAAGATTTTTATATCCAAAAGTCTTCCTTAAAAGATTTATTAAAAATTCTTTGCTTTCAGCCGGATATTCTCCGTTTACTCTGTTATAACAAGTCATAATTGCCCAAGGATCAGATTTTTTTATCGTCTTTTCAAAAGCATAGGTATATATTTCTCTGATCGCCCTTTTATCGATAACTGAATTACTTGTCATTCTCTTAGTTTCACAGTTATTAGCAAAATAATGTTTCAAGCATGCCCCAACACCTTTGTTTTGCAAAGAACTGATAAACGTTGATGCCATTTCGGCGGTGAGATATGGATCTTCTGAATAATATTCAAAATTTCTTCCGCAATATGGATGGCGCTTGATATTTATCCCGGGCGCAAGCAAAAGTGAAACTCTGCTGTTTGCACATTCACTTGCAAAACTCTCAGCCTCATCTTTTATCAGATCTTTATTCCATGAAGAAGCCATTGCCGCCGAACAAGGATAGCAAATATGAGTGCCCTTTCGTCTAAGTCCGTTAGGACCGTCAGAAAAGGAAACCGGAACTATTCCGTATTTCAAAAAACTTCTTGTCGTGAAAGCCGAGCCTCCGGTCAATAACAATAATTTTTCCCGAACGGTCATTCGATTTAACAGATCGTAATTCTTCATATTATTCTCCTTCTCCATCCTCGATTATTTCTGTGTTTTCTGTTTCAATGCTGTCAATTTTTTTGATTTTTCTATACATTATTCCGTTTCTTGAGGCAACCGCTTCCATTCTTTTTGCGGCAGTATCCAAAGATTGCTGTGCCTTTTCAATGTCTGATGAAAACATGTCATATTGTTTCAGAGCCTCAGCAAGTATTTTTCTGATATCTTTCATCTTATTGTTAAGCGCGATTGTCTTAAATCCCATTTGAAAGGCACTCAAAAGGGCCATGATATTTGAAGGACCGGCTACAATTACATTATATTCTCTTTGAATATAACTTAAAACATTGTCTTTATCGGACGCAACTTCTGCGTACAATCCTTCGGTTGCAAGATACATTATAGCAAATGGCGTTGTTAAAGGTTCATTTATGTATTTAGTGATGTTTTTTGCCTGTATTTTAACGGCGGATATAAGTTCTTTTTTTGCGACCGCCAACAGCATTTCATCGCCATCATCGGCAGCATTTTGAATTCTGGTATAAGCTTCCATGGGAAATTTTGAATCAACGGGAAGATATAAAATTCCTGATTTTGCATTCTCTGCGGGTATTTTTATTGCAAATTCAACTCTTCTTCCGCTATTGTCAGTCGATATATTCTTTTCATAGCGTCCGGGAATCATCTGATCAAAAATGTTTTCAAGTTGCACTTCTGCCCAAGTTCCCCTTGTTTTTACATTGGTTAAAACTCTACTCAAATCTGTTACATTTTCTGAAAGCGAAGAGGATAGTTTACTCATCTCGCCCATAGACCTATATACACTCTGCAACTGATTTGATACTGTCTGAAAAGAAGTTGTAATTCTTTTATTGAGAGTGTCAGTTAATTTTTCATCAACGGTTTTTCTCATTTGTTCAATTTGCTTGTCATTTGACTGTTGTATTTGAATTAAAGAAACGGCGACCTGCTTATTTAAATTATTTACCGAATCTGAAAGTTCCGTTCGATTTGATTTCATCAAATTTGCATTTTCAATTCTCATATCTCGAAAAGACGTTTTCTGTTCTTCTCTTAATTGATTTATTTTTTCTTCTATATTCTGATTTTTATTGCTGTCCTTTGATAATTTTACATAGAACAAAGCAAGAGCTATTAAAATCAATATTAAGAAAAGAAAAATTAAAACTGTGAGAATTTTAGTCGACATATATTCCTCCAAAACAATTATATGAATCTTTATTTTGCATTTGCAAATAAGTAAAATGAACCGTCACGAGAGATTATAAGCCCTTTTACATTTTTTCTGTATCCAATTTGAGTTTTATAATTTTCAAGTGGCATAAGTATCGCCTCATCATATAAATATTGTTCAATAGAATTACAAGCTCTGTTCTTCTTTTCAAGATCTGTCTGTGTTGTCATGTTATCTATCAAAGAATTTAGTTTTACACTGTTTAATTTAACAATATCATTTTTAAGCTCGCTGTGAAAACTCATCAAATTTTCATCGGCAAATTTTTGTTTTGCATAAACAGGCATTATTATAATGTCATAATCACCGTTTGCAGCCTTGTTTAAAATATCATGTTCTTCTTTGGTTTCTATTTTCACCGAAAAATTAATTCCGAAAACTTCCTGCCAATTAGCGACAATTTTTTTAGCAAACTTTTCATCTTCTTTTTGACAAATTAAATTAAGGCTAATTTTATTTTCTTTTAGTTTAGAACGATTATATAATTTGCTTGCGCTGTTTTTATCAAAACTAAAATTATAATTCAAAGAGCTGTATTTATCTGAAATACCAATAGGTACAGAATTCGGAATAAAAGAATTGACATTTTCCGTATAAATTTTCTTGTCTGTTGCATGATAAATCGCTTTTCTGAAATTATCATCTTTCAGAAAATTATTATTCGGATTAAATATCATGGTTTTTACGGCATTTTGAATCTCTTTGCTTTTTAACGAAGGAATATTTTCAACATTTGTTCCTCTTGAGATTTTTGCAATCAGATATCCTTTTCTCTCAATCAGTCTTTCCTCATACATTTTGGGTTGATCATCAAAAACAAAAGTTACGCCGCCGTTTTTCACTTTGTAATCAACGAAAGTTTGACTTTTTTTAATTTTAATATACTTACCGTCAACGATTTCATCGACATAGTATGGACCGTTTGACAATGTTAAATAAGGCAAAAGTCCATATCTTCCTTTAGTTTTTTCAAAGAACTCTCGATTCGTAGGCATAAAAATCGGAGTTGTAAGTTTATATAAAAAATTAGGATCCGGCTTTTCAAGTTCAAAAGTTATTACATTATCTCCGATAATTTTAACTCCGAGGCTGTTCATCGAGGCCTTGCCATTATGGATAGATTTAGCATTTTTTATGTTATATGTCAAATACACATCAGGATTTTTATTTTGGGGTTCGACGGCACGCTCAACCGCAAAAAGAAAATCATCCGCCTTGACTTTTGTATTGAAACTCTTTTCATAGTCGTCACCTAAAACTTCTGCCAGTTTTTTACTTTTATCTTTCGGAAGTCTCCATTTGCCCTTATCGTTTAAATAAAAAGTATATGATTTAAAGTCTGTTGTTCGTGTATATTTCAGAGCGCAGGCAGGTACTATTTTACCGTCTTTATCAGTTTTCATAAGGCCCTGATAACAGTTCAATATTATGTTTTTACCGTCATCTGAAACAACTTCTCTTGAATCCAATGTTTCCGGAAATGTCTGAATCGGAGTAGAAAAAAACTGTTCTTTTCCCAAAGAACAGGAGGGAAGTAAAAACAGAACAATGACAATAAAAATTATATTTAATTTTGCTATAATTTTCCTGTTTCTCATGTAAAAGATTATATCATAATTTTAATTTGTTTTCTAAAACACAGAAATTATCTATGTAAAAAAACAGTCGATTCCATGAATCGACTGTTTAAATGTTTATATGAGCTCTAATATACACATTTCGGCAGCGTCTCCGCGTCTTGGGCCGATTTGAATTATTCGTGTATATCCACCGTCTCTACCGTCATATTTCGGTGCGATTTCGTCAAATAATTTTTTGACTGTTTCTTCTTTGGTAATATATGCAAAAGCTTTTTTCTTAGAAGCAAGGTCGTCATTTTTGGCGATAGTTATCATTTTTTCTGCCATTTTACGAACTTCTTTTGCTCTTGCAAGTGTAAGTTCAACTTTTCCGTTGTCAAACAAATATGTGACGATACCTCTTATCATCGCCTTGCGATGAGCGGTGTTTCTTGACAGTTTTCTTGAACCGGGCATACTTTTCCTCCTTTATTAAGGTTATTGACTTATGGTATTGTTTATTCTTCTTCTCTGAGTTTTAAATTCATAGATTCGAGTTTAGCATTTACTTCTTCAAGCGATTTCTTGCCTAAATTTTTAACTTTCATCATTTCTGCATCTGTTTTATCTATGAGTTCTCCGACAGTATTGATTCCGGCTCTCTTTAAGCAATTGAAAGAACGAACTGATAAATCTAATTCTTCGATTGTCATATCGAGGACCTGATTTTCTGTTTCTTCTTTCTTTTGAACAATGACATCGCTGACATATTCCTTATCCGACAAATCAATGAACATTTTCAAATGATCACTCAAAATCTTTGCCGCTATTGAAACAGCTTCTCTTGCCGAAATTGTTCCGTCAGTCCAAACCTCTAAAGTAAGTTTATCGTAGTCAATTCTTCTTCCGACACGAGTGTTCTCAACGTTATAATTTGCTCTTAAAACCGGTGTATAAATCGAATCAATCGCAATAACGCCAATAACAGGTGTCATATCCTGCTTGTTCTGTTCTGCGCTCACATATCCTCTTCCGCTATCAACAACAAGTTCCATTGAAAGTTTTGCGTCTTTAGATAACGAAGCTATATGCATTTCGGGGTTAAGGATTTCTATATCACTGTCACCCTTAATATCTCCGGCTGTAACTTCTTTTTCACCATTTGCCTCAATATAAACAGTTTTTGGTCCGTCAGAATGTAACTTCAGAATCACATTCTTCAAATTGAGTACAATTTCAGTGACATCTTCTTTTACGCCTTCAATTTGGGAGAATTCATGTTGAACTCCATCTATTTTTACGGAAGTTATTGCATATCCGGGCAAAGATGAGAGCAAAACTCTTCTCAAACTATTGCCGACAGTTGTTCCGAAGCCTCTTTCCAAAGGCTCGAAGACGAACTTTCCATAAGTTAAGTCTTCCGAATCAATCATTTCGATTTCGGGCTTCTCGATTACTATCATTAAAAGCCTCCTTTATATTTAATTATGCTAAGGCGTTATTATTTTGAATAATACTCAACGATCAAGTGTTCTTCAACGGGCACTGTGATTTGTTCACGTGTAGGCATAGACAATACACTTGCCTTTGTTCCCGAAGATTCTTTCTTTAACCATTCTGAAACCGGTCTGGTTGAATTTTTTTCAATTATTGCCTTGAGGTTTTCATTTTGCTTACTCTTATCTTTAATTTCGATAATGTCGGAAACTTTAATCAAGTAAGACGGTATATCGACTTTTCTTCCGTTAACCATAAAATGACCGTGGTTAACAAGTTGTCTTGCTTGAGTTCTGGAATCAGCCCAACCCAAAGTATAAACAACATTGTCGAGTCTTGTTTCACATAACATCAAAAGATTTTCACCGGTGATACCGTCCATCTTTTCAGCCATTAAGAAATATTTATGGAATTGACTTTCTCTGATTCCGTAATATCTTCTTGCCTGTTGTTTTGCGCGTAACTGTAAACCGTATTCTGATCTCTTCACCCTGCCTTGACCATGTTGTCCGGGGGCATATGATCTTCTTTCAAAAGAACATTTATTGGTATAACATCTATCCCCTTTGAGCAGGAGTTTTTTTCCTTCTCTACGACATAATTTACATGCCGCTGCTGTATATCTTGACATAAATTCCTCCTGTTACACTCTTCTTCTCTTGGGTGGACGACAACCGTTGTGCGGAATAGGCGTCACGTCTTTTATCATTGTTACTTCAAGTCCGGTCGTCTGCAAAGCTCTGATTGCAGCTTCTCTTCCGGCACCGGGACCTTTTACATATACTTCCACAGTTTTCATACCATGTTCCATCGCAAGTTTTGCTGCCGTTTCTGCCGCACTCTGTGCTGCAAACGGTGTGGATTTTTTAGAACCTCTAAAACCAAGTTCTCCGGCACTTGCCCAACTTATTGCATTCCCCTGTGTATCTGAAATAGTTACAATTGTATTGTTAAATGTGGATTGAATATGAGCAGAACCCGCTTGAATATTTTTTCTGTTTCTTCTGCGGACAGCCGTTTTCTTCTGACCTTGTTTGCTTGCCATCGATTATCCTCCTTAACCCTTCTTCTTGCTTGCTGCCAGTCTTTTCGGACCTTTTACCGTTCTGGCATTTGTCTTTGAACGTTGACCTCTTACAGGGAGTCCCTTCTTATGACGACTTCCTCTGTAGCTTCCAATTTCCGTAAGACGCTTAATATCAAAAGCCTTTTCTCTTCTGAGATCACCTTCGATAGTTAAATTATTTTCAATATACTCACGAAGTTTAGAAACATCGTCTTCGTTCATATCTCTAACTCTGAGATTTGGATCAATTCCTGTAGCTTCGACAATCTTCTTAGCTGTTGTAATACCTACACCGTAGATATATGTTAAAGCTATTTCAATTCTCTTGTCTGCAGGTAAATCAACACCTGATATACGAGCCATATTTTACCTCCGTTAACCTTGACGCTGTTTATGTTTAGGGTTTTCGCAAATTACCATTACTCTACCCTTGCGTTTAATAATCTTGCATTTTTCACACATTTTCTTTACAGAAGGTTTTACTTTCATTTTTCTGCCTCCTTGATTATAAAATCATTGTATATAAAGTTTATTTCGTTCTCCACGTAATTCTGCCGCGACTCAGGTCATAGGGCGACATTTCTATCGTAACCTTATCTCCGGGTAAAATTCTGATAAAGTTCATACGCAGTTTTCCTGATATATGAGCCAAAATTTTGTGCCCGTTTTGCAATTCAACCTGAAACATTGCATTTGGTAAAGCTTCTACAACTGTACCTTCGACTTCTATCATATCCTCTTTGGACATTGATAAACCCCCTAATTTATTTAACGGTATTGTTATTGATTAAAAAATTCAAATTATATGTTCTTCAATATTTATCGGCTTATCTATGGCAAGGTCAAAATCTCGGGACCATTATCCGTAATTGCGATTGTATGTTCAAAATGAGCATTAGGTAAACCGTCTGCACTTTTAACATTCCAACCGTCGGGATCTGAGATTACCCGGTCGCTTCCCATATTAACCATAGGCTCAATAGCTATTGTCATGCCATGCTCCAGCCGCGGACCGCGAACGCCGGTTTTATAGTTTGGAACGGAAGGATCTTCGTGGAGCTGTTTACCAACACCGTGACCCGTGTATTCCTTAACTATAGAATATCCGTTGCTTTCGCAATACTTCTGCACAGCACCCGAAATATCGGAAACTCTGTTGCCTACTACTGCCTTTTCAATACCGAGAAGTAATGATTCTTCGGTCACTTTCAAAAGTCTTGAAATTTCTTCTGAAATCTCTCCTACAGCAAAAGTTTTTGTATTGTCTCCGTTGTAGCCTTTATATTTTGCGCCCAAATCAATACTTACAATGTCGCCTTCTTTCAAAATTATGTTTTTATCCGGTATTCCGTGAATTAAAACATCATTTACAGAAATACAAGCACATCCCGGAAAGCCGTAAAGATTTTTGAATGAGGGCTTGGCATTTTTCGATAAAATAAATTCTTCAACTTTCTTATCTATTTCCCAAGTGCTTATTCCCGGTCTTACAAGGCTTCCCGCATATTCGAGAGCTTGTGCCGAAATTTTTCCGGCCTCTCGCATTAAATCAAGTTCTTTTTTATTCTTTATAATAATCAAGATCTTGCCTTCAAAATATCCATGACCTCTTTTGAAACTTCTTCTACCGTTTGAGCTCCGTTAACAGAGAAAAGCTTATCTCTTTCTTGGTAGAATTTCTTAAGAGGTTCTGTTTGTTCATGATAAACTTTGATACGATTTTCAACCGTATCCGCATTATCGTCCTTTCTGATCATCAAAGGCGATCCACAGTTATCACAAACGTTTTCCTTAATCGGTTTCTTATATATCAAGTGATAAGAAGCTCCGCATTTCGAACAAACACGACGTCCTGTCATTCTCTGCAGAACTATCTCATCATCTATTTTTATATCGATAACTTTATCTATTTTGATTCCCATTTTTTCTAAAGCTTCCGCTTGTGCAATTGTTCTCGGGAATCCATCGAGGATAAATCCATTTTTACAATCATCTTCAACAAGTCTGTCTTTAATGATTTGAATAACGACTTCGTCGGGCACCAAGTTGCCGTTTTCGATATATTCTTTTGCTTTTTTTCCCATTTCCGTTTGGTTACTCAAAGCTTCACGGATTATGTTACCCGTTGAAACTTCAGGGATATCAAGTGCCTTTGAGGCAATCTCACCCTGTGTTCCCTTACCGGCCCCGGGAGCGCCGAAAAAAATTATATTCATTGTAAGCGCCTTTCTTTAATCTAAGAATCCCTTGTATTGTCTCATTATAAGTTGAGACTCAAGTTGTCTGATTGTTTCAATCGCAACACCGACAATAATCAAAACAGAAGTTCCGCCCAAAGCAATATTCATCGGAGCTTTTGCAAGCG
This sequence comes from uncultured Oscillospiraceae bacterium, assembly GCA_902489335.1. GTDB lineage: Bacteria > Bacillota > Clostridia > Oscillospirales > Acutalibacteraceae > JAUNLX01. Next base: position 9,691 of record CABTZO010000016.1, read on the forward strand.
ATGTAACCTGTGAGAATACTATCGGATACAAGGCAACGACACTTATTAACAGTGCACCTATTAAAATTATTCTGTTTAGAACTTTTATCAAGTAGTCGGATGTCGGTTTTCCGGGTCTTATTCCCGGGATTGAACCGCTGTTTTTTCTTAAATTGTTTGCCATTTCAATCGGGTTATATTGAATCATTGCATAGAAATAAGCAAAGAAAATAATCAGAATAAAGTAGATTAAACCATAAAACCAATGCTCGGCATTGAATAGATTGAAGAATTTAGCGGCAGCAGTTCCGTCTTTTATTCTGTCACCGAAAAACATTTTTATTGTAGGAGGTAACGAAAGGATTGAAGACGCAAAGATGATTGACATAACACCGGACATATTTACTTTTATCGGAATATGCGTGTTCTGTCCGCCATAAAGTTTTCTGCCTACCACACGTTTTGCATAGATAACAGGAATTCTTCTCTCGGAATTGTCCATCCAAACAATGAAAAACACCATTAATATCATTGATATAAGTGCTATCGGAGCAAATGCGTAGTAAAGTCCTCCGTGTGCAAAATACTGATAAATCTGTGTAAGAGTTGTCGGTATTCTTGAAATAATACCCGCAAAGAGCAAGATCGAAATTCCGTTTCCTACTCCCTTTTTGTTGATTTGCTCACCAAGCCAAATCAATACCGAAGAACCTGCGGTCAAAATTGCGATTACACAGATTGCCTGTAAAACAAGTGAAAACCCTGTAAACGGAACACCGGCCTTATTTACTGTCAAATATCCGTATGATTTAAGATAGAAAAAGTAGGCTGTAGATTGTAAAAGTGCAATTGCGATAGCTAAATATCTTGTTATTGCGTTGATTTTCTTTCTACCGGTTTCTCCCTCTTTTGCAAGTTTTTCTAAGGGCTTAATGGCAACCGTTAAAAGTTGTATTATGATTGACGCGTTAATGTATGGTGTGATTGACATTGCGAACAATGTTCCGTAGTTAAACGCATCTCCTGTCATCATACTCAAATAGTTCATAAAGTTTCCCGATGATACATCGGAAACAATTCCCTGAGATGCATCCGTAAACGGAACAGGAATTGCAGCACCGATTCTGAAAATCAAAATAACCATTAAAGTATATAAGATTTTTGTTCTCAGCTGTTTATCTTTTAATGCTGTAACTAAAGTTTGGATCATCTTATATCTCCTTTACGGTTCCTCCGGCAGCTTCAAGTTTTTCTTTAGCAGCCGCTGAAAAAGCATTTGCGGACACCTCAAATTTCTTCTTCGTTTCTCCGTTTCCGAGAATTTTGAAACCGTCGCAGCTCTTTGAAATAAGACCTTTTTCAATCAGAGTCTCTCTGTCGATTTTTGCATTGTCATCAAAAAATTGATCCAAGGTTTTGATGTTAACTGAATCAATATCTTTACGGAAGATATTGTTGAAGCCTCTCTTAGGAAGTCTTCTTTGAAGTGGCATTTGTCCGCCTTCAAAACCATGTCTTCTTGAATAACCGGCTCTTGCCTTTTGACCTTTATGACCTCTTGCTGAAGTCTTACCATGGCCTGAGCCTGTTCCTCTACCTACTCTTGTTCTGCTCGTTTTTGAGTTGGCGGCAGGTGATAATTCGTGTAATTTCATTTTTTCACCTCCGATTTAAGCTTCTTGAACACTTATTAAGTGCTCAATCTTTCTTATCTTACCGCGTGTTGCCGGATTGTCCGGTTGAACGGTTGTGTCGCCGATTTTTTTGAGTCCGAGGGAATTAGCTACACTTTCTTGACGCTTTGTTCCTGCGATAAAACCTTTTTTGAGTTCTATCTTTAATTTCTTTTCTTTAGTGGCCATTGTTTCCCTCCTAACCTAAAATATCCGCAACATTTTTGCCTCTTATGGCAGCAACTTCTTTAACTCCTCTAAGTGAAGCAAGTCCTTGAAATGTAGCTCTTACAACATTAATAGGATTGTTTGATCTCAGAGCTTTCGTTCTTATATCCTTGATGCCTGCCGATTCAACAACGGCACGAACAGGACCGCCTGCGATAACTCCGGTACCTGATGCAGCAGGTTTAAGTAAAACCTCACCTGCGCCATATTTTCCTATAACTTCATGAGGGATTGTAGAACCCATAAGATTAATCTTAATAAGATTCTTCTTGGCATTTTCAATGCCCTTTCTTATTGCGTCCGGAACTTCACCGGATTTACCGATTCCAAAACCAATTATTCCGTTACCGTCTCCGACAACAACAAGAGCAGCAAATTTAAAGATTCTTCCACCCTTAACCGTCTTTGCAACACGGTTAATAGAAACTACTCTTTCTTCAAGTTCAAGTTTTGAGGCATCTATAAAATCTGTCATTTATTCCTCCCTCCTAAAATTCAAGTCCATTAGCTCTTGCCGATTCGGCTAAAGCTTTTACACGACCATGATAAAGATAACCGCCACGATCGAAAACGACTTGCTTTATCTTCTTCTTAGAAGCTCGTTGTGCGAGAGCTTCTCCGACTTTTTTCGCAGCCTCTACATTTCCGCCGTAATCTTTGAAGTCTTTTTCTGTAGATGAGGCGCTTACGAGTGTTTTACCTGATTCATCATCTATAATCTGTGCGTATATATTATTCAATGAACGGTAAACATTTAAGCGGGGACAAGATTCGGTTCCGGAAATCTTGGCACGAACACGCTTATGGCGTTTGATTCTTGAGTCTTTTTTGTTTTTAACCATTTATTTCTCCCCCATTTAACCGGAAACCTTACCGGCTTTTCCTTCTTTTCTTCTGATATGTTCGTCAACATATTTAATTCCTTTGCCCTTATATGGCTCGGGTGGTCTTTTAGCTCTTATATCAGCTGCAAATTGACCAACTTTTTGCTTGTCGGGGCCGGAAATGATGATTGAAGTATTTGAAGGAACTTCAATTTTAATTCCGTCTTCTTCTTCAAAGTTTACCTTGTGAGAAAAACCTATGTTTAAAACTAATGTTTTGCCTTGCTTTGTAGCAGTATAACCTACACCGTTGATCTCAAGTTGCTTTTTGAAACCGTTTGAAACGCCTTCGATCATGTTGGCAACAAGGGTTCTGTTCAAACCGTGAAGAGCATCGGCTGTTTTGCTTTCTTTAACTTTTGAGACAATAATTTCTTTGTCTTTGAGTTCAACTTTTATTTCCGGATTTATTTGTCTTTGTAATTCTCCGTTTTTTCCCTTAACTTGTACTTTGTCTCCGTCAATTTTAACTTCAACTCCGTCGGGAATTGCAATTGGTTTATTTCCTATTCTTGACATGCTTTTCCCTCCTTACCATACAAATGCAAGCACTTCTCCGCCTACTTTTTCGGCACGTGCTTTCTTATCGGTCATAACTCCCTTAGATGTAGAGATTATGGCTACACCAAGCCCTCTCATAACTTTTGGAAGTTCATCACAATTTTTATAAATTCTGAGACCGGGTTTAGAAACTCTTCTGATACCCGATAAAACTTGTGATTTATTCGGACCATATTTAAGAATGATTTCAATCATTCCCTGTTTGTTATCTTCAATTACTTTGAAGTCTTTTATATATCCTTCATCCAATAGAATTTGAGCAATAGCTTTTTTCATGTTGGATGCCGGTATTTTTACTGAATCATGCTTAGCAGAATTTGCGTTACGAATTCTTGTAAGCATATCGGCGATTGAATCTGTAATCTGCATGAATTTTCCTCCTTGCTCTTACCAACTGGATTTTTTAACTCCGGGAATCTGACCTTTGTGAGCGAGTTCCCTAAAGCATATACGACAAACACCATATTTACGGAGATATCCATGTGGTCTGCCGCAAATTTTACATCTGTTATATTCTCTTGTGGAATATTTGGCAGGTTTAGCCTGCTTTTCTTTCATTGCCTTTTTAGCCACTTTTTACCTCCTTAACTTGCAAATGGTGCGCCGAGTAAAGTCAAAAGCTCTTTAGCTTCTTCATCTGTCTTTGCACTTGTTATAAAGCTTATATCCATACCACGAATTTGATCGATTTTATCATATACAATTTCGGGGAAAATAAGCTGTTCTTTGATTCCCAAAGAATAATTTCCTCTGCCGTCAAAAGAGTTTGGATTTATTCCTCTAAAGTCTCTAACTCTCGGAAGTGCAAGATTGAAGAATCTTTCCATAAATTCATACATCTTATTACCTCTAAGAGTAACCTTGGCTCCGATTGGCATTCCTTCTCTTAACTTGAAGTTTGCAACACTCTTTTTTGCCTTACAAACAACAGCTTTTTGACCGGTAATGGTTTCTAAATCGTTTGTAACCGATTCGATAACCTTGGAATTATCCTTAGCTTCTCCGCAAGCAACATTAACTACGATCTTTTCGAGTTTCGGCACTTGCATTATGCTTTCATAATTGAATTTCTTCATGAGAGCAGGAATAATGTCTTTTTTATATGTTTCTCTAAGTTTTGCCATTATCCTTCCCCCTATTCAAATGTTGCGGCACAACCGCTGTTTTTACATTGGCGAACTTTTTTACCGTCTTTATCAAAGGCGTGACCTACTCTTGTAGGTTTCTTGCATACAGGGCAAACAAGTTGAACTTTATCTGCATAGAGTGCACTTTCAGCTTTAACAAGACCGCTTTCCTGTCCGGGCTTTCCGCCTTTCAAGTGCTTTGTGATTATGTTGACACCTTCAACGATAACTTTTCCTTCTTTAGGACTTACGGCAATAACTTTGCCTTGTTTACCTCTGTATTTTCCATTAATAACTACAACGGTGTCACCTGTTTTAACGTGAACTTTATTCATAAGTATCCTCCATTAAAGAACTTCGGGAGCAAGACTTAATATTTTAACAAAGTCATGTTCTCTGAGTTCCCTAGCCACAGGTCCGAAAATACGGGTTCCTCTTGGGTTTTTGTCGTCCTTTATCAAAACGGCTGCATTTTCATCAAAGCGAATATATGAACCGTCTTCTCTGCGTAATCCTTTTACAGTTCTAACAACTACGGCACGAACAACTTCGCCCTTTTGAGCTCCGCCGCCGGGAGTAGCTTTTTGCACTGCTGCAACAATTACATCTCCGATATTTGCATAACGTCTGCCAGTTCCTCCGAGAACACGGATACATTTTATTTCCTTTGCTCCGGAATTATCGGCAACTTTTAATATAGTTTCCTGTTGTACCACAGTGATCCCTCCTTACTGAGCTTTTTCAATAATCTTGACAATACGCCATCTCTTATCTTTAGAAATGGGGCGAGTTTCCATAATTAAAACTCTGTCTCCGATTTTGCACTCATTTTTCTCATCATGTGCTTTTATTTTAATAGTTCTGTTGACAATCTTTTTATAGAGTGGGTGCTTAACTCTGTCCTGCACCGAAACAACAACCGTCTTGTCCATTTTGTCGGAAGATACAACGCCGACTCTTTGTTTCCTTAAATTTCTGTCGATCATCTTGTTCCCCCTTATGCTTTCTTGCTTTCAAGCTCATTCATACGAATGATAGTTTTTATTCTTGCAATATCTTTTCTGACCGCTTTTATTCTCATTGGATTTTCAAGTTGATTTGTTGCCTGTTGGAAACGCAATTTGAAAAGTTCATCTTTGAGTTCGAGCAATTTAGCATCCATTTCAGAAACAGACATTTTTCTTATTTCATTAGCCTTCATTGCCTTCACCTTCCTGTCCTTTGGCGACAAATTTACATTTAATCGGGAGTTTTGCGGCAGCAAGTCTTAGTGCTTCTTTTGCAACTTCTTCTCCGACTCCGGTAATTTCGAACATTATCCTGCCGGGTTTAACAACTGCTACCCAATATTCAGGAGCACCTTTACCTTTACCCATACGAGTTTCAGCAGGTTTCTTTGTTACTGGCTTATCAGGGAAGAGTTTAATCCAAACCTGTCCGCCACGCTTGATATATCTAGTCATAGCAACACGGGCTGCTTCAATTTGATTTGAGGTTATCCATGCACTTTCGAGAGCTTTAAGACCATATTGTCCATAACTGATCATGTTACCTTTGTTGGCTTGACCGGTCATTCTGCCTCTATGTTGTCTTCTATACTTAACTCTTTTGGGCATTAGCATTTTGTGTTCCTCCCCTCTTATTGTTACGTCTTCTGTAATTTCTTCTCTTTGCGGGTTTCTTCTCTTCTTCGGCGTTTGCGTGTAACACTTCGCCTTTATATATCCAAACCTTTACGCCGATACGTCCGTATGTTGTCTTTGCTTCCGCAAATCCATAATCGATGTCGGCTCTGATTGTTTGTAGCGGAATAGTTCCCTCATGATAATGTTCTGTTCTTGCTATTTCGGCACCGCCGAGTCTTCCCGAACATTGAACTTTGATACCTTTAGCTCCGAGTTTCATTGTAAACCCGATTGCTCTCTTTACAACTCTTCTGAATGATTTTCTTGCTTCGAGTTCAGCGGCAATTTTTTCTGCAACTAATTTAGCATTTAAGTCAGGTTGCTTTATTTCAACTATATTTATAGAAACATTTTTGTTTAAGATCTTTTCACAGTCTTCTTTGAGTTTTTCTATTTCTGTTCCGCCTCTGCCGATAACAACACCGGGTTTAGCTGTGTGGATATTTACACGTACCTGTCTTTTATCTCTTTCAATTTCAATTTTAGAAACTGCACATCTTTCGAGTTTCTTTTCAAGAAATTTACGAAGTTTATAATCTTCTACAAGAAGATCTCCAAAATCTTTGTCGTTTGCGTACCAGCGTGATTCCCAATTTTTAATTACGCCGACACGAAGTCCGTTAGGATTTATTTTTTGTCCCATTTTGTCCTCCTCCCTAATTCCTTTCCTCGAGCACAATTGTGATGTGTGATGTCTTTTTGTTGATACGAAAAGCACGACCTTGTGCTCTCGGTCTGATTCTCTTAAGAGTCGGACCTTGATTTACATAGCATTCTGATATATACAAGTTGCTCGTATCCATATTTTTGTTTTCGGCATTTGCCATTGCCGATTTAAGTAGTTTAATAAGAATTTCGCAAGCCGCCTTCGGCGTGTGTTTTAAAATTGCCATTGCTTTATCTGCGTTTTCTCCTCTAATGAGGTTGAGTACGATAGCAACTTTGCTTGGCGCAATTCTTACAAAAGTTGATTTTGCTTTCGCTTGCATTATTTACACACTCCTTTGACTTATTTCTGACCTGTTGTTTTAGAACCTGCGTGACCTTTGAAAGTTCTTGTCGGTGCGAATTCCCCGAGTTTATGTCCTACCATATCTTCCGTAACATAAACCGGCACATGTTTTCTTCCGTCGTGAACGGCGAAAGTATGCCCTACAAATTCGGGATAGATTGTCGAGCTTCTGCTCCAAGTTTTAAGTACTCTTTTTTCACCTTTCTCGTTCAAATCTTCAACTCTCTTCATGAGTGCTTCTTGAACATAGGGTGGTTTTTTTGTACTTCTGCTCATCTATTTTCTCCTTTCACGACTATTTCGCGTTTCTTCTTCTGACTATCATTGCGTCAGATTTCTTTGTCTTCTTTCTTGTCTTATATCCGAGAGCCGGTTTACCCCAAGGTGTCATCGGAGAAGGCATACCGATAGGTGCTTTACCTTCACCACCACCGTGCGGGTGGTCATTCGGGTTCATAACAGAACCTCTGACTGTCGGGCGAATACCCATATGTCTTTTTCTTCCGGCTTTACCTATTGAAACATTTTCATGTTCCGGATTTGTAACTTCACCTATGGAAGCATAGCATATTTCGCTTACGTTTCTAAGTTCTCCTGAGGGAAGTCTTAAAAGTGCATATCCGTTTTCCTTAGCCATAAGCTGTGCTGAATTTCCGGCACTTCTTGCAAGTTGTCCGCCGGAACCCGGGTTAAGTTCAACATTATAGATAAATGTTCCGACAGGAATCTTTGTCAGCGGCAATGCGTTGCCGGGTTTAATGTCTGCGGTTTCTCCGGAAATTACTTTATCTCCGACTTTAAGTTCCTGAGGAGCAACGATATATCTTTTTTCACCGTCTTCATATTCAAGAAGGGCAATAAAACCACTTCTGTTCGGATCATATTCAAGAGTTTTAACAGTAGCAAACATATCGCGCTTGTCTCTCTTGAAATCAATGATTCTGTATTTTCTGCGATTTTGTCCGCCTCTGTGACGAACAGTGATTCTTCCGTAGTTGTTTCTTCCCGATTTATTCTTAAGAGATGTAAGTAAGCTCTTTTCGGGGCCTTCTTTTGACAACTTTGAATAATCCGTTACCGACATTTCTCTTCGAGCATTTGTTGTCGGCTTATATACTTTATTTGCCATTTTTCTCTCCTTACCAGCCTTACATCATTCCGTCAAAGAATTCAATAGTTTTTGAATCTTCGGTTAGAGTAACAATTGCCTTCTTCCATGAAGGAGTGTATCCCTTCATTGTTCCGCGACGACGAAGATGTCCTTTTACATTAAGAGTATTTACCTTAAAAACTTCAACGTCGAATAATTCTTCGATTGCTTTCTTTATTTCGATTTTGTTTGCGTCTTTAGCAACCTTAAAGGTGTACTTGTTCATTCCTGCGCCTGCCATACTTTCTTCGGTGATGATAGGAGCTAAGATGATATCCATTGCAGACTTCATTATGCATACACCTCCTCAATTTTCTTCATCGCTTCTTGCGTTACGATGAAATTGTCGCAGTTCATAATGTCATAAACATTTAAAGTGTTAACAAGAGTTGTTTTAACTCCTTCAATGTTTCTTGAGCTTCTATAGAACACATCATTCTTTTCAGGTAAAACAAAAAGTGTTTTTCCTTCAACTCCTGCAGCCTTTAAGAAATCTGCAACTGTCTTTGTTTTAATCTCTTTAAGTTCTTTAATATCTAAAACTTTTATTTCATCAAGATTTGCTTTTACACTGAATGCCGATTTCATTCCAAGGCGTCTAACCTTTTTATTTACGGCAAAATCATATTTTCTGGGTTTTGGTCCCAAAGCAACTCCGCCATGTCTCCACTGTGGAGCTCTGATAGAACCTTGTCTTGCTCTACCTGTTCCTTTTTGTCTCCAAGGTTTCTTTCCACCACCGCTGACTTCTGAACGCGTTAGGGTGGATTGAGTTCCCTGTCTTTGTGCAGCTAAATAATTAACGACCATAAGGTGTATTACTGACTCATTTGGCTTAATAGCGAAAATACCGTCATTAAGTTTCATTGTGCCAGTCTTTTTTCCTTTGAGATCTAAAACTGATACACTAGGCATTTACTTTTCCTCCTTACGCTTTTACACTGTCAACGATGCTTACAACAGAACCTTTGGCTCCGGGCACAGCACCTCTTATTACAATAAGATTGTTTTCAGGATCTACTTTTATTACATCTAAATTTTGAACGGTAACTTTTTTGTTTCCAAGGTGTCCTGCCATCTTGTGTCCTTTTATTACTTTTCCGGGATCGGCACAGTTACCTATTGAACCGCCTCTTCTTGCATTAGGACCGGTACCGTGAGATGCCTTAAGAATTGAAAAGTTCCATCTTTTAATAACACCTGCGAAACCTTTTCCCTTGCTTGTTCCCGTAACGTCAACTTTTTCAGCGACTTCAAATTTATCTGTTTTAATTATGTCGCCTACGTTGTAACTTTCAATGTCTTCCAATCTGAATTCTTTGAGAACTCTTTTTGGAGCAACATCAGCCTTATCAAAATGTCCTTTCAAAGGTTTGTTGACATTTTTAACCTTAACATCTCCAAAGCCGATTTGAAGTGCGTTATATCCGTCACTTTCAACTGTTTTCTTTTGAACTACATTGCAAGGTCCCGCTTCTATAACAGTTACCGGAATCATCTTGCCGTTTTCGTCAAAAATTTGGGTCATACCTATCTTTTTTCCAAGAATACCCTTTTTCATGATTTCCTCCTTAGGTTATTGGTTGATTTCTCAACTTGACCTTAGTCTCTTAGTTTTTGATTTCTATTTCGACGCCTGCAGGTAATTCCATGCCTGTTAAAGCATCTACCGTCTTTGCGGACGGTCTCAAAATGTCAATCAATCTCTTATGCGTACTTTGTTCAAATTGTTCACGACTGTCTTTGTATTTATGAACCGCTCTTAAAATTGTTACTACTTCTTTTTCTGTCGGAAGCGGAATCGGTCCGCTTACCTTCGCCCCTGTTCTCTTAGCTGTTTCGATGATTTTTTCGGCAGCCTTATCAACAAGGTTGTGGTCATAACTTTTCAGTCTGATTCTGAGTCTTTCTTTTACCGCCATGATTTCCTCCTGTTTATTTGGCGGGCTTTAATTGTCCACACTGCTCCGGGTGTTTATGATTTTAAGCAGATAAAAAACCGGAAAATAATTCCGGGATAGACAACTTCGCCATATTGGCAATTCGCCCGGTTTAAAATCGGACATACTCCGCGGAAATTCCCGATCTCTAAGGATCGCCACCTCCCGCATCAACGCATATCTAAATACGCCTTTTTCAAAGCGTGCCTTGAAATACTATCACATAAGATTTGAAATTACAAGGGGTTTAGGCATTTTTTTATATTTTTTCAAAAGTTTTTAATAAACTCCGGAAAAAGCAAGTAAAAATATATAAAAGAAGATCTTATTTCTTATCTGAAAACGACAATTTTTTGAGAAGAGTTAAAAGATAAGAGAACAAGAGAAAACGACAATTTTTAGGGAATAGTTAAAAGTGAATAGTTAAAAGTTAAGAGAACAAAATAAAACGACAATCTTCTGACGAAAATTGTCGTTTTATTTTGGTGGGTGAGGGCGGATTCGAACCACCGAAATCATAGATAACAGATTTACAGTCTGCCCC
>CABTZO010000017.1 GCA_902489335.1 uncultured Oscillospiraceae bacterium
ATAAATATTGACGTTGATGTTGACGGAAAGATTGAACATTTTCTGTTACAATTTAAAAACGAAACGCACAATCATCCCACAGAAATCGAACCTTTCGGCGGGGCTGCCACATGTTTGGGCGGTGCTATTCGTGATCCGCTTTCGGGTCGTGCTTACGTTTATCAAGCAATGCGAATTACCGGAGCCGGCGATCCCTTGACCCCTCTTGATAAAACAATAGACGGAAAATTACCTCAAAAGAAAATAACAACGGGTGCCTGCGACGGATATTCTTCATACGGAAACCAAATCGGTCTCGCAACATCACAGGTATATGAAATATATGACAAAGGATATACTGCAAAACGCATGGAACTTGGTGCGGTTATCGGTGCTTGTCCGAAAGAAAATGTAATCAGAGAAGTTCCGCAAAAGGGCGATATCATAATTTTACTCGGAGGAAAAACCGGTAGAGACGGTTGCGGAGGAGCGACGGGATCTTCAAAATCCCATAACTTGGAATCTTTGGAAACCTGCGGTGCAGAAGTTCAAAAGGGAAATCCACCAACCGAGAGAAAAATTCAAAGACTGTTTCGAAATCCCGAAGTATCGAAAATGATTAAGCGTTGCAACGATTTTGGTGCCGGCGGTGTCAGTGTTGCCATAGGAGAACTTGCACCCGGACTTAATATCGACTTAAACAAGATTCCCAAAAAATATGAAGGATTGAGTGCTACCGAACTTGCCATTTCCGAATCGCAGGAGAGAATGGCTGTTGTTTTAGATAAATCTGACGAAGATAAATTTTTAAGCCTTGCGGATAAAGAAAACTTGGAGGCCACAAAGGTTGCCGAAGTTACCGATACCGGAAGACTGAAAATGACCTTTAACGAGTCTGATGTTGTAAACATAAGCAGAGAATTTTTAGACACAAACGGAGTAACTCAAAAAGCAAATGTTAAAGTCGCTAAAATCGAAGAGCTTTCAAAACATTTCGAGAAAGATTACGATAGTCAAAATATAGACGATCTGTTTTTTGATAATATAACCAATTTGAATGTCTGTGCTCAAAAAGGTTTAGTTGAACATTTTGATTCTACAATCGGCGCGAATTCTGTTTTAATGCCTTTCGCGGGCAAATATCAGTTGACTCCCGAAGAAGCTATTGCCGGCAAAATTCCGCTGATTAAAGGCACAACAAACACCTGTTCGATAATGAGTTTCGGCTTTGCTCCGGAAATCTCAAAGCTTTCTCCTTTCCATGGAGCTTATTATGCCGTTGTGATGAGTCTTGCAAGACTCGTTTCAATCGGCGGAACATATAAAAACGCACGTCTTACTTTTCAAGAATATTTTGAAAGACTTGAAAACGACTCTAAGAAGTGGGGAAAACCTTTCTCTGCTCTGTTGGGTGCCCTAAAGGCGCAGGTTGATTTTTCAGCACCGGCAATCGGCGGAAAAGACAGCATGTCGGGAACTTTCAATGATATTTCTGTTCCGCCTACTCTCATAAGCTTTGCCGTAAATACCACAAAAGCATACGACATTAAATCTACAGTTTTTGAAAAAGACGGATCCTCTGTTTATCTGATTAAACTTCCGATTGACATAAATTCCGATCTTCCGAATCCGGAACAACTTATGAAACTATTCGATTATATCGAAAATAATTTAAAGACGGGCAAGATTAAGTCTGTCGGATTAGTCCGAGAAGGCGGAGCTATTGCGAATGTTATAAAGAGATGCTTTGGTAATAAAGTAGGATTTAAATTTAGCGATAATATAAGCCGCAAAGATTTATTTACGCCTTTCTATTCTTCATTTGTAATAGAATCCGAAGAAAAAATCGAAGTATCCGATTTCGACATGATTTTCCTTGGAGAAACGATAAAAGAAAAGAGCTTTTTCCTTGAAGATAAACAATACGATTTGGAAAAAGTTTTGGAAAAATGGCTTTCTCCGTTAGAAAGTGTTTTCCCGACAAAGTCGAATAAAAAAGCTGATATTAGCTTTGAAATTCCGGAGTATAAAGAAAGAGATTATAAAAATATAAACTTGGGTATCGCTAAACCAAAAGTTATTATTCCAACCTTCCCCGGAACAAACTGCGAGGTTGACACAATGCGTGCCTTTGATAAAGCAGGTGCAGAAGCTGAAATTTTTGTAATCAGAAACAGAACACCCAAACAGATTGAAGAATCTATCGACGTTGTTGCAGATAAAATCAGACAGTCACAAATTCTTATGATACCCGGTGGTTTCTCTGCAGGAGATGAGCCTGACGGTTCCGGAAAATTTATCGCCGCCTTTTTAAGGGCGGATAAAATCAGAGACGCTGTATATGATCTATTTGAAAATAGAAAAGGTCTGATTTTGGGAATCTGCAACGGTTTTCAGGCTCTTATCAAAACGGGACTTTTGCCTTATGGAGAAATTCGTCCTCTTGATGCAAGTGATCCGACCTTAACCTTCAATTACATCGGAAGACACGTATCCACCTTTGTTCAGACAAAAATAACGAGCGTTAAATCACCTTGGTTTGCAAACACCGAAGTTTCCGATATTCACTCTATCCCCGTTTCACACGGAGAAGGAAGATTTACAGCCGGTGAAGAAGTTTTGAAAACACTTTCCGAAAACGGACAGATTGCCACACAGTATGTTGATTTAGACGGAAATGTAACCGATGATATAAGATTTAATCCAAACGGTTCCGTTTGCGGTATTGAGGGTATAACTGACAAGACAGGCAGAATTTTAGGAAAAATGGGACACAGTGAAAGAATGGGCGAAAACATTCATAAAAATATTTTTGGCAATAAAGACCAAAAGATTTTCTTGTCCGGCGTAGAATACTTTAAATAAGGAGTCTTAAAATGAAATATTTAGTTTTACTTTGCGACGGTATGGCAGATTACCCCGTTTCAAATTTAGACGGAAAAACACCGATGGAAGTCGCCGATAAACCTATGATGAATAATCTTGCCAAAAAATCCGAAGTTGGTCTTGTAAGAACAGTTCCAAAAAATATGAAGCCCGGGTCCGACGTTGCAAATATGAGTGTTATGGGTTTTGATCCCTTGAAATATTATACAGGTCGCTCCCCTCTTGAAGCACTTTCTTTGGGTCTTGATCTTCACGACGACGATGTAACGCTACGCTGTAACTTAGTTACTTTGAGTGAGGAAGAAAATTACGAAGATAAAACGATGGTTGATTATTGTGCCGGAGATATTTCCTCCGAAGATGCAAGAGTATTGATAAACGCGGTTAACGAAGCTTTCAAAAATGAAAAATTTGAGTTTTTCCCGGGTGTTTCCTACCGCCACTGTCTTGTTTGGCACGGCGGAACAACTGAACTTGGAAACATGACTCCTCCACATGATATAAGTCTTAAAAAAATAGAAACACATTTATCACAGAGTGAAAATGCAAAAGACTTAATCGATATGATGAAGAAAAGCTATGAGATTTTGAACTCCCATCCCTTAAATATTGAAAGAGAGAAACAGGGCAAAAACAAAGCAAATTCTATTTGGCTTTGGGGAGAGGGCAAAAAGACAAGTCTGCCTGAATTTAAGGACTTATATAAAATAAACGGCTCCGTTATTTCGGCAGTTGACCTTTTAAAAGGTATTGCCGAAGGCGCAAAAATGAGACATCCTGATGTCGAAGGTGCAACCGGTTATATTGATACTAATTTCAAAGGTAAGGCTGAATGTGCTCTTGAAGAATTAAAAAATCATTGTGACTATGTATATTTGCATTTTGAAGCACCTGACGAATGCGGTCACCGCGGAGAGCTTGAAAACAAAATAAAATCAATAGAAATAATAGATCGCGAAGTTTTGACCTATCTTAAAAACAAGATGGATGAAATTTTTGATGACTATAAAATTATGATTTTACCCGACCACCCGACACCTATGTCGACAAGAACTCATGCAAGCGACCCGGTTCCCTACCTTATTTATCATAAATCAAAAGACATAAACAATAATATTTCTGACTTCTGCGAAAAATCCGCCGAAAAAACAGAAATATTTATAGACAGCGGAGTTGAACTTATGTCGAGATTTCTCAAGGAGAATTAAATGAATAATAATTATAAAAATGAAACAAAATGTCTGCACAGCGGATATGAGGGTGAAAACGGCGAACCACGCGCGCTGCCGATAATTCAAAGCACAACATTCAAATATGACAGCAGTGAAGATATGGCTGATTTGTTTGATCTTAAAACAAGCGGTTATTTTTACAGTCGACTCTCAAATCCTACAAATGATCGTGTTGCGGCTAAAATTGCCGATTTAGAAGGTGGAATCGGTGCAGTTTTGACATCTTCAGGTCAAGCCGCTTCATTTTATTCAATTTTCAATATTTGCCAAAGCGGAGATCATGTTGTCAGCTCTTCTTCAATTTACGGCGGAACATTTAACTTGTTTGCAGTTACCATGAAAAAAATGGGTATTGAATTCACTTTTGTATCCCCCGAAGCAACAGAAGAAGAATTGAATAATGCTTTCAAAGAAAATACAAAAGCTGTTTTTGCCGAAACTCTGTCAAATCCCGCACTTAAAGTTTTAGATATTGAAAAATTTGCAAAAGTCGCTCACGATCACAAGGTCCCACTCATTGTTGATAATACTTTTCCTACGCCTATTTTATGTAAGCCCATAAATTTCGGCGCCGATATTGTAATTCACTCGACAACAAAATACATGGATGGCCACGGTCTCTGTGTAGGTGGTGTAATAGTTGACAGTGGTAAGTTTGACTGGGAATCATCAGGAAAATTCCCCTGCCTTACACAACCCGATGAGTCTTATCATGGACTAATATATACAAAGACATTCAAAAATGCGGCATACATAACGAAAATTGTTTCTCAACTTATGAGAGATTTAGGTTCAATCCCCTCTCCACAAAATTCTTTTCTTTTGAATATAGGTTTGGAAACACTTCATCTTAGAATTCAAAGGCATTATGAAAACGCTTTAGATCTCGCAAAGTTTCTTGAAACACAAGATAAAATCGAGTGGATCCGTTGTCCCGCTTTGAAAAATGATGAAAATTATTCACTTGCTCAAAAATATCTTTCGGGTAAATCCTGCGGCGTTCTTTCTTTTGGCATTAAAGGCGGAAAAGAAAAGGCCGTTGAGTTTATTAACAATCTCAACCTAATAGCTATTGCAACCCATGTTGCAGATGCTAAAAGCTGTGTTTTACATCCTGCTTCATCAACTCATCGTCAGCTTACAGATAAACAACTTGAAGACGCCGGAATACCGAATAATTTAATCAGACTCTCTGTAGGTATTGAAAGCATTGATGATATAATTTTTGATGTGAAACAAGCACTTGATAAAATTTAAGTGTCAAAAACTGTTAATATTTTCTACTTGTATTCAATTTAAAATATGATAAAATTATGCTGTGAATAATTTATTTTAGGAGGATAATTATGGCTCACAAAATTTCAGATGAATGTATCGCTTGCGGAACATGCAAACCAAACTGTCCGGTTGATGCTATTGCTGAAGGAGATATCTATACAATTGATCCCGACGAATGTATCGATTGCGGTGCTTGCGCAGAAGCTTGTCCTGTTGACGCTATAAGCGCAGAATAAAAGATAAAAATGCCGTTGCTTGCAACGGTATTTTTTTTTGCTCAAATTTGTTATCATATAAAGGCTATCATTTTAAATAAAGGAAAATTTATGTCGGAGTTTATAAAAGAAAAAATTTCAGATAATTATTTTTTATATAGAACAAAAGAGCATACATTCGGAACAGATGCTTTTTTGCTCACTGATTTTGCAAAGCCGAAGCATAAAAGCAAAGTTATTGATCTTGGAACCGGCTGTGGCATTATTCCTTTTTTGATTTTAGAAAGATATGAGCCTTTAGAATTATTTGCACTGGAGATTCAAAATCAGGCATATAATCAGTTTAAAAGATCAATTGAAGAAAATCATATTGAAGATAAAATAAAACTCATTTCAGGTGATTTAAGAGAGATTGAAAAATATTTTGAAAGAGAATATTTTGATGTTCTGACGATGAATCCTCCATATTTCAAACAGGGACACGGTCGTGTTTCGGTAAACAAGGACAAGGCACTGGCAAGACATGACTTTGAATGCACAACAGAAGATTTGGCAAAGGCCTCTGATTATTTATTAAAAAACAAAGGTGAAGCATATTTTGTTCAGAGAATTGAAAGACTTGCCGAATATATTTATACTTTCAAAAAATATAATTTTGAAGCCAAAACACTCCGTCTTGTTCAAAGCAAGAAAGATTCTGAACCGATATTATTTTTAATAGAATTCAAAAAACAGGCTCGACCTAATTTAAAGGTCCTTCCAAACCTTGTTTTAAGAGATGAAAACAATAATCAATCAGAAGAATTGATTAAGATTTTGGGTGATTACAATAATTCTACGGCATCGTAGCGCGGGGTTATCAACCCCGCGAAATATAATATGTTATGATAAAACGATTATCCGTATCGATTTATTAAGTTTAAATAAATTATAATTAAAATTTCAATAATGGGTGATTATACATGGAAAATGCTTTATATTTGGTCGCAACACCAATAGGAAATTTAAACGATATATCTAAAAGAGCAATCGAGGTTTTAAAATCTGTAGATTTAATTGCCTGCGAAGATATGAGGACCTCACAGAAACTTTTTAATCACTTTGAAATTACAAATAAAACCGTTCCCTTTCATAAACACAACACGGCAAAGATGACAGATGAAATTTTAGATCGTATAACAGACGGTAATTCTGTTGCACTTATAAGTGACGCAGGAATGCCCTGTATCAGCGATCCCGGTCAACATCTTGTGAATGAAGCAAACAAAAGAGATATTCAAGTTTATGTGATTCCCGGCCCTTCTGCCCTTGTCTGTGCCTTTGCTGCAAGCGGATTTGAATATAAAAAATTTAGTTTTTTCGGATTTTTGGAAAATGAAAACACAAAGAGAAAGGAAGAACTTGAAATGATAAAAAACTCAAATCTTCCGATTATCCTATATATCGCACCTCATAAAATGATTTCAACTCTTAAAGAGCTGCAAGATAAAATTGATGACAGACAGATTTTTATAATAAAGGAAATAACTAAAATTCACGAGAAATCAATGATAACAACGGCAAAAGAAGCAATTGATTTTTATGAGAAAAATCAGCCTAAGGGCGAATATGTAATGGTAATTGAGCCGAAGAAAGAATTTGTTAACTACGATTTTGATAAACTTTCAGAGCTCACAAAAGACATAAAAAATACAGGCATACCCCTTTCGGTAGCCTGTAAAATCGTATCAAAACATTTCGGTGTTAAAAAAAATAAATTATATGACGAATTAAAAGACGATTAAACATTGAATCTGAATAATATTATATCTCCGTCTTTTACAATGTAGTCTTTTCCCTCACTTTTATATCTGCCGTTTTCTCTTGCCGTTGCAATTGAGCCGTATTTTTGCAAGTCTTCAAAAGATACAACTTCCGCTCTGATAAATCCTCTTTCAAAATCAGTGTGAATTTTTCCCGCGGCTTGTGGTGCCTTAGTTCCCTCTTTAATTGTCCAAGCCCGGACTTCATCTTCCCCGGCTGTTAAAAATGATACTAAGCCGAGCAAAGAATATCCGCTTTTAATAAGTAAATCCAAAGAAGATTCCGAAACTCCGAGATCTTCCAAAAAAGCCTGCTTTTCTTCAGCTGACAATGATGAAATCTCAGCTTCAAATTCAGCACATACGGGGATTGCAAAAGAACCCTCTTTTTCGGCAAATTCTTTGACCAATAAAAATTTTTCATTTTTGAAAACATCTTTACCGTAATCGCTTTCACTCATGTTACATACATAAATAACTCTTTGTAATGAAAGCAAGTCAAGTTCGGATATAAGCTTTTCATCATCTTCCGAAAATTCATAGGACCTTGCGCTGTTTCCTTCCTGCATGAAGGCATTGAGATTTTTTAATAAGTCTAATTTAGGTTGAAGACTCTTGTCACCCTTTAGGTTTTTCTCCGTTTTAGTTATGGCCCTTTCTATCATTTCAAGGTCCGATAAAATGAGTTCTGTGTTTATTGTCTCTATATCGTTTATAGGACCCGCATTTGCATCGACATGCATTACATCGGGATTGTCAAAACACCGCACAACATGGATAATTGCGTCTACTCCCCTTATATGAGACAAAAACTTATTTCCGAGTCCCTCTCCTTTTGAAGCACCCTTTACAAGTCCTGCTATATCAACAAATTCTATCGTCGCTCTCGTTGTCTTTTTCGGATTATAAAGTTTTGCCAAAAAATCGACTCTCTTATCGGGAACTTCAACGACTCCTACATTCGGATCAATAGTACAAAAAGCGTAGTTTGCAGCCTGTGCGCCTGCATTTGTTATAGCGTTGAACAATGTGCTTTTTCCGACATTGGGAAGACCTACTATTCCAAGTTTCATTTTTTCTCCTTATATATCAAGTTTAAGTCAAGCAATGTTAACATTTATCGGGTATATTTTCAATACAGATATATAAATCAAAGCGATTAATCGCCCTGCTTAAAATACAAAAATAACGGAGAATTTTATGTCAAGATATGAACGACTTGAATTATTAATAGGAAAAGAAAAAGTTGATAAACTGAAATCTTCTGAAATAATTATTTTCGGTTTAGGCGGAGTCGGTTCCTATGTCTGCGAAACTATATCGCGTAGCTTTGTAGGTAAAATAACCCTTGTCGACTATGACAAGGTTACAGAGTCAAATATAAACCGCCAACTCTGCGCCCTTGACAGCACTGTCGGAAGATATAAAACCGAAGTTATGGCTGAAAGAATTCATCTTATAAGTCCGGAAACCGAAGTCAAAATAATAAATAAAAGATATACAGTTGAAAACAGATCTGAATTTGATCTGAACAAATATGATTATGTAGTGGATGCAATAGATACAATAAGCGCAAAAATTGATATTGCAAAGTTTTGTTTTGAAAACGAAATACCGCTTATTTCGGTAATGGGAACGGGCAACAAACTGCACCCGGAATTACTGCAAATAAGCGATATAAATAAAACTTCTGTTTGTCCTCTATGCAAAGTTATGAGAAGAGAATTAAAAAAGAGAAATATAAAAAAACTGACTGTCGTCTATTCGACTGAAGAACCCAAGGTTAAATACTCCGATGTAATCTCTTCCTGTGCTTTTGTCCCTGCGGCCGCAGGTGTTATGGCAGGTTCTCGCGTCATTAATGATCTGATTGGTTGAGTTGTCTGTCAACTTGGATCATTATTGCACATTCGATTCTCTTTTTAAACAAGTCGCATCCATCCTCGTAAACATCGTTGATATCGCCGGTTGAGTGATAAGCGTTTGCCGCACAACCCCCGGCACAATAAAGTTTTGCAAAACAATCTTCACATTTTTGTTTTTTGGAAATATCATTTGTCAAAAAGTCTTCGTGCTTTTTGGCATTATTTATTCCGTTATAAATATCTCCCATTTTAAAATCGGGATTTGACACAAATTGATGACATGGGTATAGGTCTCCGTTTGGAGTAACGGCAAAATATTCACTGCCCGATCCGCAGCCCTTCAAGCGTTTTTGAAGACAAGGACCATTTTTTAGATCTATATTATAATGATAAAATTCTATTTTTCTGCCTTGTTTTTCAAGTTCAAGCATGTAGTTTGCAAGTTCTTCGTAATTTTTCATTACAATTTTTTTATCTTCTTCGGTTAAAGCATAGGGATCATCTTTTGAGGTAACAACCGGTTCCATGCTCAGTTTATCAAAGCCGAGATTCGCAAGATGAATTATATCATTCAAAAAATCCGGATTTAAATGTGTGAAAGTCCCACGAATATAATAATTTTTGCCTTGCCGCTTTTCGACAAGTTTTTTGAAGTTCTCGACAGCCTTGTCGTATGACCCTTTACCCTTAGCATCTTTTCTGAAATAATTGTGAATTTCAGGTCGACCGTCTAAACTGAGAACAACGTTATACATATTTTCATTCAAATAGTCGATTATTTCATCATTTAGCAAAACTCCGTTTGTGGTAAAAGTAAATCGAAAGTTTTTATTGTATTTCTTTTCTGTCTTTTTTGCATAATCAACTGTTTGTTTAACAACATCAAAGTTTAAAAGAGGTTCTCCGCCAAAAAAGTCAACTTCCAAATTATGATGGTCACCGGAATTTTTTATTAAAAAATCAATGGCGGTTTTTGCAACATCAAAACTCATTATCGCCTTTTCTCCCCCAAATTTACCCTGTGCCGCAAAGCAATACTCACAGACCAAATTACAGGTATGAGCGACATGAAGACAAAGCGCTTTTATTTCCTTACTCTTTTTCGCAATTTTAATGTTTTCCAGCGGATTTTTTGAAAATAAAACTCCGTTTTCTTTTAAGTTTTCAATCTCTTCAATACATTCTTCTATGTCTTCGATTTTTTCGTTCGGAAAATTCTTTTTTGCAAAATCAAGCAAATCCGGTGTTTTATCATAGTTTCTGACAAGTTCAAAAGAAAGAGCATCCATAACATGGACGCTGCCGCTGTAAACATCTAAAACTATATTGTAACCATTTAATTTATAACAATGTATCATAATATCCCTATTAAAATCCCCGCCTGCTTTGGCGGGGAAATCTTATTTATTTTCTTTATTTTCGCAGTCTTGGTTAGCAACACCGCAAGAAGTCTTACAAGCTGATTGGCAAGAAGTTTGACATTCTCCGCATCCGCCTTTTTTCAAGTCATACTTTTTTGTATCAAGACTTATGATTCTTTTCATGAATATCACCTCATTTTATTTTCAAAAAAATTATAGCATAAAGCCGAAATTCTAACAAGTTAGACAGTTACAAGGATTATATTACATATCTCTCGTCGTTTTTGGATTTATAGGTCGTATAATAGGTCTGTTTTGGTTCTTTTTTCTCATCATAAGTAATTTCAGGTTTGTTTTTAATCGGATCTTTTACATAGTCTGCAGTGATTTTAACCGTATCTATCGTATGATCGGAAGGAACCTTATACATAATCGGTGTAAGTAATTTTTCCATTATTGAGCGAAGTCCTCTTGCACCTGTTTTTCTCTCAAAACTTATTTTTGCAATCTCTTTAATCGCTTCGTCGTCAAAAGTTAAGCTTACACCATCAAGCGAAAGCAATTCTTGATATTGCTTCGTCAGAGCATTTTTCGGATCGGTTAGAATTTCGCCGAGCATTTCCTCAGACAAAGGATCAAGCGGTGCGATAACCGGTATTCTGCCTACTAATTCAGGAATAAGTCCGTATTTGACCAAATCATGAGGCAGAGTATATTTTAATATGTTCTCATTTTGAATTTCTTTCTTTGACTGAACTTTTGCATTGAAACCAAGGCCCTCGTTGCCTTTTCTCTTTTCAATAATTTTCTCAATTCCGTCAAAAGCTCCGCCGCAAATGAATAAAATCTTGCCGGTATCAATTTCTATGTATTCCTGTTGCGGATGCTTTCTGCCACCCTGTGGCGGTACATTGGAAACAGTTCCTTCAATAATCTTAAGAAGTGCCTGTTGAACGCCCTCTCCGCTGACGTCTCTTGTTATTGAAGCATTTTCAGATTTTCTTCCGATTTTATCAATTTCATCGATGTAAATAATTCCGGTTTCGGCTCGCTCAATATCATAATCAGCAGCCTGAATAAGTCTGAGTAGAATATTTTCGACATCTTCGCCGACATAACCGGCCTCGGTTAAAGTGGTGGCATCAGCAATCGCAAACGGAAGATCCAAAATTTTAGCCAAAGTCTGTGCAAGCATTGTTTTACCGACACCTGTCGGACCGACAAGCAAAATATTGCTTTTTTGAAGTTCAACATTTTTTGAATTTTGGCCGAAAATTCTCTTATAGTGATTATAAACTGCAACGGAAAGTATTTTTTTTGCGCTTTCCTGACCAATTACATATTCATCTAAAAGATTTTTTATTTGTTCAGGTTTCAAAAGAGATTTTTTCTCTTTTTTTCCATTATAAGGTCTCTTATAGAGGGTGTCTTCATTTATAGTTTCATAGCATATTTCCACACATTCATCGCAAATATAAATACCGTTAGGTCCGGCGATCAGTTTATCTACTTCGTCCTGACTTTTATTGCAAAATGAACAATATAGAGTACTATTTTTAGGCATTGACTCCTCCGTTTATCTTTTATCTAAAACTTTATCGATAAGTCCGTATTCCAAAGCTTCTTTCGGGCTCATAAAGTTATCTCTTTCAGTATCAATTGCAATTTTTTCCAAAGGTTGTCCTGTGTTTTCAGCCAAAATTCTGTTAAGATTTTCTCTCGTTTTCAGAATATGATCGGCAACGATTTTAATATCACTGGCCTGACCTTGCGCACCGCCCGAAGGCTGATGAATCATAATTTCACTGTTGGGAAGAGCATATCTTTTGCCCTTTGTTCCGCTTGAGAGCAAAAACGCACCCATGGAAGCGGCAAGTCCCATACAGATTGTGCTTACATCACATTTGATATATTGCATTGTGTCATAAATTGCAAATCCGGATGTAACAGAGCCGCCGGGCGAATTGATATACAGACTTATATCTTTATCGGGATCCTGTCCTTCAAGGTAAAGAAGTTGAGCAACAATCAGTGATGCAGTTGCATCGTTAACTTCATCGGATAAAACAATTATTCTGTCATTTAGCAGTCTCGAGAAAATATCATAAGATCTCTCTCCTCTGCTTGTTTGTTCAATAACGTAAGGAACTAAACTCATTTAATTCTCCTTTTTACTTTCTTCAGTTTTCTTTGTTGTCTTTTTTGCAGTGGTTTTCTTTGTGGTTTTCTTTGCAGGTTCTTTTTTTGTAGTAGTTTTTTTTGCTGTTTCTTTCTTTGTTGTAGTTTTGGAAGATTTCTCTTCAGCTTTTTTATTTTCGTCTGCTTTTACAAATTTTGCATTTTCTCTCAAGAAATCAATAGCCTTTGTATTTTCAAGACTTGACTGCAATTGCTCTTTCGGAAGAGCTTTCTTTATGTCATCTACAGACATTCCGTACATATCACTCAAGTCTTTATATTGTTTATCGAAATCTTTATCTTCTACTTTAAGATTTTCTTTTTTGAAAATTTCTTCAAGTGCTAAATCAATCTTAAGTTGTTCAATAGCTCTCGGTTTCATCTGCTCTTTGAAAGCACTAATATCTGAATTTGTAAATTTAAGATAAGATTCAAGATTCATTCCTTGAGACTGTAAATTATAGCTAAAATCTCTCAAAGAGTTTTCAATTTGACTTGCTATCATTGCATCGGGTAAGTCAACCTTAATTTTTTCAGGCAATTTAGATAAAATTTGTTCATTAATCTTACTTTCAGCAGCTTTTTTCATATCTTCTGTAAGTTTTTTCTTTATATCGGCTTTTAATTCTTTAAGAGTATCAAATTCACTTACATCTTTTGCAAATTCGTCGTCAAGTTCCGGAAGTTGTTTTTCTTTTATTGATTTCATTTTAACTTTGAAAACAACATCTTTTCCCGCTAAATTTTCAACATACTGTTCCGGAAACTTTAAGTTAAGATCGAATTCATCGGATACTTCTTTTCCGATAAGACCGTCTTCAAATCCGGGGATAAATGTATTAGAACCGATTGTTATTTCATAATCTTCAGCCTTACCGCCTTCAAATGTTTCTCCGTCTACAAATCCCTCGAAATCGATTTCGCAGATATCGCCTTTTTTGGCTTTACCTTCTTTATCTTCAATTCTTGCATTTCGATCTCTTAGTTCGTCTAATTTTTTATTTACATCAGCTGCTTTAACCGAAGTTTCTTCTTCGACTACTTCGATTGCCTTATAATCTGAAATTTCAACGTCCGGTTTAACAGTAATGTCAACAGTAAAAAGCACACCTTTTTCTGCGCTGATTTCTTTAATATCAATATTTTCAGGCATTGCAACTATATCAAATTTATTTTCTTTGATAATATTTTCCATAGTTTCCGGATAAATTTGATTAAAAGCCTCTTCGTAGAAAATTTCTTTTCCATAGTATCTTTCAATCAAGCCCTTTGTGGCTTTTCCTTTTCTAAATCCCGGAACCGAAATCTTTTTTTTCATTGACTTATAAGCATTGTCAATACCTTTTGCAAATTCTTTTTCATCGATTGCAATTTCTAATTTGTATTCACTTGCACCGATTTTTTCCTTGTTTTTTAAGCTCACGCTAAATCCTCCTATAACTGTTGTAAAACTTGCTTATTATATCAAATTTTAAATATAATTTCCACCCTGTTATTTTATGTGCGAATTCAGACCTAATAAATCTAACTTTTCACTCTTCATCGCTCAATAGTAAAGAATAAAGTTTTGTGTAAATTTTTATCGGATCTCTCAAAAAATTAGTCTTTAAATTTTCCGCCGTCTCTAAATTTGAAACATAGAGATTTATCTGCATCAACTTTTCGTCTCTGTTTATCAAAGATATGGAAACCTCATATCCGTCATCGGTCTTGTTTATTTCAACCGGGTTTTCCCCGGCGTTTTTTCGATAAGTGAGATCCGAAATTGCAATATTCAATATCTTCTCTCGAACAGTTTTCGGCAATTCTTTATATAAAATGGAAGCCGCTCTCTGACCTCTTTCCGTTAAATTTAAAAATCCCTTTTCGTCTGCAATAATTCGATCATTTTCAATGAGTTCTTTTATCGCACTCATTACTTCAAAAAAGTTTGCCGTTTCAGACTTTACCGCAAAATCTCCTATATCATCGGCAGTTATTCCAAAGTCAATTTTATCAATAAGATAACAGATTAAAATCTTTATTTCGCTGCGATCTCTCAAACCGCCGGGTTCTATTCCCTGTGGCATTGCATCAAACATAATTCACCTACTGAATATCCTCTCCCAAATAATCTATAAAGTCATCTCTTGTCTTAAAGAAGTATCCGTTTTCAAATAAAAATCCTTCGTCTGAAATAATTTGTCCGATTCCACGAATTACACAATCAAGCGGATCCTTTGCAACTTTTACACTTACGCCCGTTGTATTCTCAATCGCTTTATTCATTCCATAAAGCAATGAACCGCCTCCGGTTAAGATTATTCCTTTTTCGGACACATCACTGACAAGTTCCGGTGGTGTCCTTTCAAACACCGATTTTACACTTTCGCAAATTTTATTCACATTATCCTTTAGTGCCTCATAAACCTCGGTTGAAGTTATTTCAAAACTGAGCGGCATTTCGGTCACATAATCCTTGCCCTTTGCTATTATGGCAAGCTCTTCGGGCCTTTTTATAGCACTTCCGATAGACTTTTTTATATTTTCGGCTGTCAACTCTCCAATAACTATATCTTTTTCATTTTTTACATATCGGATTATGTCTTGTGTCATTTCATTTCCGGCGATCTTAATTGAAGATGATACCGAAACACAGTTCATCGTAATTATTGCAGAATCGGTTGTTCCGCCGCCAATGTCAACAACAAAAACACCACTCGGACAAGAAACTGCTTCACCTGAGCCAATAGCTGCGGCGAGCGGTTCTTCAATTATGCAGGCTCTTGCAACCCCACAGGAAGTAATAACATCTAAAATTGTTCTTTTTTCAAGCGAAGTTACAAAAGCGGGAACAGAAACTATTACATTCGGCTTAAATATTTTATTTCCACAAATTTTCTTAATGAAAAACCTCAGCATTTGCTCGGTTACATAGGCGTTGGAAATTATTCCGTCTTTTAACGGCCTCACAGTCACAATTGACGGTGGCTCTCTGCCTATCATTCTTCTGGCTCTTTCGCCTACGGAAATCATGTTTCCGTTACTACAACTGTATGCGACAACGGTAGGTTCCGTTAAAACTATTCCTTTGCCTTCTATATAAGCAATTACCGAAGTAGTCCCCAAATCAATTCCTATATTTGTTCCAATCAATAGGGCACCTCGTAAATTTATTTAAAATTATCGGATGTTAACCATATATATAATAAGGTAAATTATTGAATAAATCAATAAATATTGCGGAGATGAAAATCATCCGCAATCAAATAAAACTCAGGTTCTAAAAATCTAAGAAGTTTTTGCAAGAGTAAATAAAAATACATTTTTAACTCCCGCACGCTTTATCAAAAGTTTTGCAATTTCATTTGCTGTATTGCCTGTGGTTCTTATGTCATCAATCAAAATAATGTTTTTATCTTCAAGATTGGGTCTTCTCTTTTTCAGATAAAAGGCGTTCTTTACATTTTTTCTGCGTTCCTCTTTTGACAAAAAATGTTGGCTTTTAACATTGTTTTTCTTTCCGATTAAATTATTTAACTTTTTGTCTTTGTCTATATTCAAATCGGATAGTAAGAGTTTAGACTGATCAAATCCCCTCGTAATAAGTGTTTTATTTGAAACGGGAACTGCTGTCACATAATCATAGTCAAATATTTCAGATACTTTATTGAAAGCCTTGTTAAAATAAGGCTTATAAAACTCGTGTATTCCGATTTTTCTTTTAAACTTATAATTTGCGATTGATGTTTTAACCGCATCTTCATAATAAAATACAGAGTGCTCGCCATGTAAATATTTATTTGAAAAAAATTGTGGCGGGTTTAAATTTATCTGTTTTTCAATTTTTTCTTTGCAAACAGGACAAATAGATTTTCCGATCTCCATACATTCAAGGCAGACGGGGCAAATATTTGGAAAAAATATTTCTAAAAATTTCATCTATTGTCTTCCAAAAAATAGAAAAGCGCCGAATATCTTTTATTCTTGCTCTCATTGTGGACCATTTGCTCGGCAAGCCTTGTGTCGCCTATTAAAATCATTATTTGCTTAGCCCTCGTTACAGCCGTATAAAGCAAGTTCCTGTATCTCAATTTATATGGTATTGAAAAGATCGGAATAATAACAGCCTCATACTCGCTTCCTTGACTTTTGTGAACCGTTATGGCATAAGCATGCATTATTTCAGAAAGCTCGGAAAAAGAATAATTTGCAATTTTACCGTCAAAATCTATAGTGACTTTTTCGGCTCTCTTATTTATTTTTTTAATAAATCCGATATCCCCGTTAAATATTCCTTTGTCCGACTCCCCGTTAAACTTCCACTTGATATTATAATTGTTCTTTGTCTGCATAATTTTATCGCCCTCGCGAAACAGACCGGTTTGAGTTTTAATTTCAACCTTATTTTTAGAATGAGGATTTACAATTTCTCGGAGTATTGAATTTAAGTTTATGCTTCCCAAGACACCTTTTTTTGTGGCACACAAAATTTGAATATCGTTTTGAGTGTCAAAGCCGTAGGCTTTAGGCAACCTTTTTTTATAAAGCTCTTCAATATCAGATTTAATTTTGAGCTCGTTGTCTCTTTTTATGAAGAAAAAATCTCGTCCGTTTTCGTCAAAATCGGGAATCTCACCGTTTATTATTTTATGAGCATTTTCGACAATGGCACTTTCACCCGATTGTCTGAAAATCTTATCTAATACAACAACCGGCATTAAATCTGATTTTATCAAGTCCGGCAAAACATTACCCGGACCTACCGCCGGTAATTGATTGGAATCTCCGACTAAAATAAGTCTGCTTGCGGGACCGACGGCATTCAGCAAGCTATTAAACAAAGATATATCCATCATGGAGACTTCATCTATTATTATTGCCTGTGCGTCAATTAGATTTTGCTCGTTCTTATTGAAATAAACATCCCCATCTTCCAATTTTTCACATTCAAGAAGTCTATGAACCGTTTTAACGGGATATGAAGTTATCTCATTCAATCGTTTTGCGGCTCTTCCGGTCGGAGCAGCCAAAACACAGTCTACTCCGTCTGCACTGTAAATTTCCAAAATTGCATTCAAGACCGTCGATTTTCCGGTACCGGGCCCACCGGTTAAAATCAAAAGTCCTTTGTTTGCGGCAATTTTTATCGCCTCAATCTGAGCCTTATCATATTTTATATTATGCCTTATTTCGAGATCTTTTATAGCATCGTTATCAATTTCAATGTTTCTCGGACTGAATTTTAAAAGTGAAAGCAGTTTTTCGGCACTTTTTAATTCTGCTTGAAAAAGATCGGGTAAAAAAACATATTCTCTGTTTAATCGTCTGTATATTTTCACCTTTGACTTTTCAGACATTTCATCAAGACAGATGTCAATTTCATCTTCGGAACAATTAAGCAGAGCCGCGCAAGGCGCAAAAAGCTTTTCTCTGGGAATACATGTATGTCCGTTTAAGCTGTTATGAGAAAGAACATGAAGTATTCCGGCTTCTTTTCTGTAATTTTCATTTATCCTATGATTAAATTTTGCAGCAAGTTCTTCAATTTGAATAAAAGAAATTTGAATATCGGGATTCGTACAAAGAATATACGGATTTTCTTTGATTATGTTTATTGACGCTTTGCCAAAAGCCGAATAAATTTTAATAGACTCTGAAACAGAAAATCCAAATTCTTCAAGTTGCATAAGTGTCTGATGTGTTTCAAATCGAAGCTTAAAATCAGCTGACCACTGCTGCGCTTTTTCAATTGAGACACCTTTTATGAAGGTAAGTTTTTGAGGCTCATTTGCCAAAACTTCAAAGGTTTCATCTTTATATTTATTTACAATTTTTTGCGCAGTCTTAGGCCCCAAACCCTTAACCGCTCCGCCACTTAAATATTTGAGCATTCGGCTTGCGTTTTCGGGAAATTTGCGGCTTATCTTGCTAACTTTAAATTGTCTACCAAAATTACGGTCGTCAATCCATTCTCCGGAAACTGTAACACTTTCTCCGGGCAAAACTTCCGGCAAAATACCGACAATTGTTATCAGTTCGCCTTCGTCGCTTACGACATCGGCAACTGTAAATGAGGTGTCGGATCTCCTAAAGACTAAATCTTCAACCGTTGCATTTATTTCTTCCAATTTTTCTCCTATGCGACCGATTCTGTAAGCCGAGTTCTGTCATTTAAGGCAATCATCTATCTGGGATCTGTGTTGCCACAGACCTCAAGCCACCCTTCTAAATATTGATCGAGCAAATCATTTAAGTCGGTGTTGCTCCGGATAGGGTTTACACGGCCACATGCTCTCAC
>CABTZO010000018.1 GCA_902489335.1 uncultured Oscillospiraceae bacterium
AGTATTGCCAAAAGATATGTCGGTCGCGGAATGTCTTTCTTAGATTTAATTCAAGAAGGAAATTTAGGGCTTATTAAAGCAGTTGAAAAATTTGATTATACAAAGGGATTTAAATTTTCAACTTATGCAACCTGGTGGATCAGACAAGCTATTACAAGAGCTATTGCGGATCAAGCAAGGACAATCAGAATACCCGTTCACATGGTTGAGACGATTAATAAAGTTAAAAAGACCGCAAGCAAACTTTTACATGAAAATGGAAGAGAGCCTACGGACGAAGAAATTGCCGAAAAGCTTGATATGACAGTTGAAAAGGTAAGAGACATTCAGAGAGTTTCTCAGGAGCCTGTTTCACTTGATACTCCGATAGGTGAAGAGGAAGACTCACATCTCGGTGATTTTATTCCTGATGACGAAGCTGTTACTCCTGCTGATGCGGCATCTTCTCTTATGCTTAAAGAAGAGCTTATCGGAGCCTTAGATACATTAAACGACAGAGAAGCGAGAGTTTTGTCTTTAAGATTCGGTCTTGATGACGGAAGACCGAGAACTTTAGAAGAAGTGGGAAAAGAGTTTGATGTAACAAGAGAAAGAATAAGACAAATAGAAGCAAAAGCTTTAAGAAAACTCAGACATCCCAGCCGATCAAAGAAACTCAAAGATTTTTTGGAGTAAAAATATGAATGATAAATATTCTGTAGCTCTTGCTAAGATTATAGATTATATGGGTATGGAGATTATTCGATTAAGCCATGATCCCGGAGAAATCTATATTTCAACAAAGGAAGTTGCAAGACCCGGATTAATTTTGGCAACGGAAGATAAGAATTTCATCTCTGACAGAATTCAATTTATCGGAAATGCTGAAATGATGTTTTTACTTGATTTATCTGAAAATGAAAGGGAAGCTTCTTTAGAAAGATTTTTTTCAAAAAGACCGGTAACTGTAATAATTTCAGCAAGTTATTTGAAATCTGTACCCGATATATTTATTGAAAAATCGGGAAAATATGATGTTCCGCTTCTAAAAACAACAATGGATACTTCAACTGCTATTTCGGCAATGGTTTCAATTCTAAATGTCGAACTTGCAGACAGAATAACAAGACATGGAGTTTTGGTCGATGTTTCCGGTGAAGGAATTTTAATAGTCGGTGACAGTGGGGTCGGAAAAAGTGAAACTGTTATTGAACTTATAAAAAGAGGACACAGACTTGTTGCCGATGATGCCGTTGAAATAAGAAAAGTTTCTTCAAGAACATTAGTTGGTTGCTCTCCTGAAAATATTCGATATTTTATCGAACTTCGCGGTATAGGAATAATTGATGCCAGAAGACTTTTTGGTATGGGAGCAGTCCGAGACACAGTAAAAATTGACCTTGTCATAAATCTTCAAAACTGGGATCAGTCGAAGACTTATGAAAGAATGGGCGTAGAAGACAAGTATACCGAGATTTTAGGCAATCAAGTGCCTCTTATTGAAGTTCCGGTAAGTCCCGGACGAAATCTTGCAATTATCATTGAAGTTGCCGCAATAAATAATCGTCAAAAAAAGATGGGTTATAATTCCGCAAAGCAACTTTTGACTAATCTTGGAATGAGTGTTGATGAAAACGATAATGAAAACAATCATTTCAAACAAGATATTTGGTATGATTATTAGGAGACATAGTGGACATTTCAACTCAACTGAAAAACAAAAAAATTGAATTTGAAAAAAACGCAGTCATAAAGCAATATACTACCTTTAAGATAGGAGGAAGTTTTAACTTCCTTGTTTTTCCGAAAGATTTAGATGAAATTAAAGAAACACTTAAAATTTTCAAAGAAAACAATGAAGAGTTTATAATATTGGGAAAAGGCAGCAATGTCTTGATTTCCGATAAACACCATGATAAATCTGCAATTATTTTAAGCAAGTATTTTAATAAAATTTCAATTCAAGGCGGAATGTTTATTCAAGCAGAAGCCGGTGCTTCCTTGAAAGATGTTGCAAAATTTGCACTTGAGTACGGTTTTACCGGACTTGAATTTGCATACGGAATTCCCGCTTCTTTAGGCGGAGCTATCTATATGAATGCCGGTGCTTATGGCGGTTCAATTTCTGATTCTCTTTTTGCTTCTAAATATGTGGATGAAAATTTTGAAAGTCAAATGATTCTTGAAAAAGAACATCAGTTTTCTTATAGGCACAGCATCTATCAGGAACTTAACAATGCTGTTATTTTTCAAGGACTTTTTCTTTTGAAAGAAGATAATCCTCAAGTTATAAAACAAAAAATGGATAATTATATGGAAAGAAGAAAAACTCGTCAACCACTTAATTATCCAAGTGCAGGCTCTGTTTTCAAGCGCCCTGAGGGCAACTATGCCGGAGCATTGATTGAAAAATGTGGGCTTAAAGGTTATAGAGTAGGCGGAGCCGCGGTCAGCGAAAAGCATGCCGGTTTTATTATAAATATTGATAATGCAACTTATGATGATGTTAAAGAATTAATAAATATAATCAAAAATACAGTTTTTGAAAAAGAAAAGATTTTATTAAGCGAAGAGATAAAATATATTAATTAAGGAGTCAAAATGCAACTTTTAATCGTGACAGGACTATCCGGTGCCGGAAAATCTTCTGTTGTCAGAGTTTTGGAAGATATGGGATTCTTTTGTATCGATAATCTGCCTCCCAATTTGATCCCTGATTTTTTGTCGCTCGTTCAAAAGTCAAATGATGAAGAACAAAAATTTGCAATCGTTGTTGACGCAAGAGCCGGCAAGTCTTTTTCACAACTTTTTGATTCTCTGAATACGGTTAAGTCACTTGGATTTAACTATAAAATTATTTTCTTGGATGCAGAAAACAATGTTCTTGTTAAGAGATATAAGGAAACAAGACGTCGACACCCACTTTCTGAAAAATATAGAAATTCAACAGATGAAGCTGTAAACGCAGAAAGAATGATGCTAAGTCCAATTAAAGATATGGCTGATTATATCATCGATACATCGAATACGGATTTACAGACTTTAAGACAGAGAATAAAATCTCTTTTTTATAATGATGTTTCTAAAACTCTAAAAATAACCTGCATGTCTTTTGGATTTAAATACGGCATACCGGCTGACGCCGACAATGTTTATGATGTCAGATGTCTCCCGAATCCTTTTTATGTAGCCGACTTAAAAAATAAAACGGGAATGGATCAGGAAGTCGTAGATTTTATTTGGAAGTATGATCAGTCAAAAAATCTATATCAAAAAATTCAGGACCTTGTTGATTTTGCCCTTCCGTTGTATCAAAAAGAGGGAAAAAGTGGTCTAGTAATTGCATTTGGTTGTACCGGAGGGAAACACAGGTCCGTCTATTTTGCGAGAAAACTCTGTAAACATCTTCAAGATAACGGATACTTTTGCAACTTAATAAATCGAGATATTTTGAAATAAAATGAAAGAATCATTTAATCTGAAAACAAAAAACGAAATTATAAATCGTTTAAGAGAAAACGAAATTTCAGATGAACAATTCAAGACCTTTGCATACGGTCTCTTACTGTTTTGCAGAGGCTTTTTTCGTCATAATATTTTAGTCTTGTCTACAAGTAAAAATATAATTGAGATATATAAAGATGTTTTAGAAAAGATAACCTCGGAAAAGATTAAATACTCTGAATCTAAGAATAGAAATTACTCAATAAATATAAGCGATAAAGAGCTCATAAATAAAATTTTCAATTATCTTGATATAAATGATAAATCCATATCTTTTCGTATAAATTTCGGACTTATTGAAAATGAAGAAGATTATGGAATCTTTTTAGCCGGAGTTTTTATTGCCTGTGGACAGATTACAGATCCGCTTAAGGACTATCATCTTGAAATGTCCGTTTTACATAAAAAACTTTCCTCCGATTTAAAAAAACTCATATCTGAAGCCAATATAAATATAAAAACAACTTTGCGTCAGGAAACATACATATTATATTTAAAAGACAGCAGCCTTATTGAAGACTTTTTAGTCATGATTGGAGCAACTGAGGCTTCACTTGATATTATGAATGTAAAAATTTATAAGGATATCAAAAACAAAGTCAACCGAAAGACTAATTTCGAAAATGCTAATTTGACTAAAACTGCCTATGCTTCAACGATTCAAATTCGTGCAATTGAAAAAATATTTAACAAAAAAGGAAAAGAATTTTTATCGTCTGATTTAAGAGAAATTGCATTGATGCGACTTGAAAATCCGGAAATGTCGATTCGCGAAATAGGAGAGAATTCTACCAAAGGTTATTCGCGATCTGTTGTTTACCATAAATTTCAAAAAATCATAAAAATAGCGGAGGATTTGGAAGACTGATATGCCATTTACCCATTTGCATGTTCATACCGAATATAGCCTTTTGAGTGGTGCCTGCAGAATAAAAGAACTGATTAAAGCAGCTGCCAAAAAAGGGTTTGAAAGTCTTGCCATTACTGATGAATGCAATATGTATGGTGTTATTCAATTTTATAAAACTGCTTTGGATTATAAGATAAAACCTATAATAGGTATGGAAATAAATATCAGACAAATTCCAAATTTGATTCCCGATAAAACAAATCGTAATTATAGATTGATTTTACTTTGTGAAAATAACGAGGGATACCACAATTTAATGCAAATTACCAGCATTGCAAACAGTTTTGAAAATTCTTCCTCTCCTGCTGTGGATAAAGAAACACTGAAAAAATATAGTGAAGGACTTATTGCTGTTTCGGATTATGAAAAAGGGGAGATAGCTCAGCTAATTTATTCAAAAAATGAAAATATAGCAAAAGAAGTGCTGGATGAATATAGAAATATTTTTGGCGAGAATAATTTCTTTTTAGAAATACAAAATCATAATTTAATCGAAGATAATAAAAAAATTTTAAGGACATTGAATTTTGCCGACAAATATAATGTTGAAACTGTTGCAACTAATAATGTTTATTTTGTTGAAAAAGAAGACTATGTTGCAAGAGAAATTCTTTGTTGTATAGGTACAAAAGATAAAGATTTTAAAGTTATTGACAAAAATCATATAAAATCTTCAAGTGATTTGAGTCTTGAGAACAATGAGTATTTTCTAAAAAGTTCTGAAGAGATGGCAAAGCTTTTTAAAGATAGCAAAAATTCAATTAAAAATGCCGAAAAAATTTCCGAAAGATGTAATGTGAAAATAGAATTTGGAAAAACAAAACTTCCATATTTCAAATTGCCTAAAGAATATCAGTCAATGACGCATTTACAATATTTACAGTTGCTGATTAAAAACGGACTAAGAAAAAAAATACCTAATCCGGATAAAACTATAATTGAAAGAATTAAATATGAACTCAATACAATAGAAAATATGGGTTTTATTGATTATTTTCTGATAGTCTCCGATTTTGTTAATTTTGCCAAAGATAATGATATTCCCGTCGGTCCGGGAAGAGGATCCGGAGCAGGTTCTTTAATTGCATATTTAATAGGCATTACTGATATAAATCCTATTGAATTTAATCTTTTATTTGAAAGATTCTTAAATCCTGAAAGACAAACTATGCCGGATTTTGATATTGATGTATGTTTTGAAAATAGATACAAAATTGTAGATTATATCGAAAAAAAATATGGAAATGAAAATGTAACACATATAATAACTTTCGGTACGCTTGCGGCGAGGGCTGTTATTCGTGATGTTTCGAAGGCTTTATCATTAGATGACTATAAATTGAATAAAGTCCTAAAATACATAGACAGACGACCGAAAATAACGATTGATGATGCGATAAATGAAAATAAAGAACTGTTAAATTTATATAACAGTGATGATGAAATCAAAATAATTATTGACTATTCCAAGAAGCTTGAAGGATTTCCGCGTCACAGAAGTATTCATGCCGCAGGCCTCTTGATAACCGATAAAAATGTTAGAGAATATGTCCCCGTTGTCCTATTGGACAAGGGTATAGCAACTCAGTTCAATATGACAGAGCTTGAAGAACTCGGATTACTAAAAATGGATTTATTGGCTCTTCGAAATTTGACTGTCATCAAAGATACTTCCGATAAAATTAAGCTAAAAAAACCTGATTTTGATATAAATAAAATACCTCTTGACGACCGTAAAACTTTTCAAATGATCTCACGAGGAGATACAATCGGTGTTTTTCAATTCGAAAAAGATGGACTTAGACGCAAATTATTGTCACTTAAGCCAACCCAAATGCAAGATATAATCAATATGACTTCTTTGTATAGACCGGGTCCTATGAATAGAATTGACGAATTTATAGAATGCAAAAACAATCCGTCAAAGATAAAATATCCCATACCTGAAATTAAGGAGATTTTAGCAGAAACTTATGGAATAATTGTTTTTCAGGAACAGGTTATGCAAATTTTCAGAAAAATTGCAAATTACTCCTATGCTCAGGCCGATTTGGTAAGACGAGCGATGTCAAAGAAGAAACATGACATAATGGAAAAAGAAAGAACAAGATTTTTACAGGGAGCAGAAAATAACAACATAGACAAAAATCTTGCAAATCAACTTTTTGATGAAATGGCAAACTTTGCATCCTATGCTTTTAATAAATCCCATGCGGCAGCATATGCGAAAATAATCTATCAAACTGCTTATCTAAAATGCAATTATATGCCGGAATATATGTCTTCACTATTATCAACCTTGGGAATTGGAAGCAATCGTGTTCCTTTATATATTGAGGAATGTAAAAAAAATAATATTGAAATTTTATATCCGGATATAAATAAAAGTGAATATTTATACACCGCTCATAATAATAAAATTCGTGTTGGTTTGATTGCACTTAGAAATTTGGGAGAATCAATTTGTAAAAAAATAATTGATGAGAGAAACAAAAACGGCGATTATAAAGATATTGCCGATTTTATAAATAGAAACGAAAATGCTAAACTTTCAAGTGTTGTGATTGAAAACATGGTATATGCAGGTTGTTTTGATAGTTTTGGATATAATCGTAAACAGATATTACAAGCAAGTTTTGACATTACGGAAAACTTAAAAACAAATTCCGGACTTCGTCCCGAAGGCCAGTTTAGTCTTTTCGATGATTATAAAAAAACCGAATTTTCAATGAATGAATATATAAATGTAACAGATTTACCGCTTGATTTTAAAAAACAAAAAGAAATTGAAGTTTTAGGATTTAGCATTTTGAAATCAAAGTTATATGTTCAACTTTTAAACTATGATGAAAATTTACTTTCCAAAATCGCTTTTCTTTCAAAAAAATATAAGGGAAACGATACATTGATAATATATATTAAAGATCAAAACAAAATCTTGAAAACTAATTACAATGGGGGAGTTAATATAAATAATGAACTTAAATATCAGCTTTCTCAGCTTTTAGGGAAAGAAAATGTTATTGAAAAATCATAATGGAAATTGGTATATAAAAGTGTTATCATAAATTGAATCTACTTTACTTGGGGGTTGACTGTATGAAAAGAATCGCTGTTTTGACAAGCGGCGGAGACGCACCGGGAATGAATGCTGCAATCAGAGCAGTAGTCAGAACCGCTTTTGAAAATGAAATTGAAGTATATGGAGTTATGGGAGGATATCAGGGACTCCTTGAATCTGATTTTATAAGTATGGATTTGAGAACTGTTTCAAACATAATTCAAAGAGGCGGAACTATTTTACATTCGGCACGAAGCGCTGAATTTAAGACGCAAGAAGGAACATTGAAGGCAAAAGATGTTCTTAAAAAATATGAAATTGAAAATTTAGTTGTTATCGGCGGAGACGGAACTTTAGCAGGTGGTAACAGACTAAGTAAAACGGGTGTTTCAGTAATTGGAATTCCTGCAACAATTGATAATGATGTAGGTTATTCAGATATGACTATCGGATACGATACTGCAATGAATACTGTTATGTTAATGGTTGACAGACTTCGTGATACAACTGAAGCTCACAAAAGATGTTCGGTAGTAGAAGTAATGGGAAGAGATGCGGGATATATTGCTCTTAATTCCGGAATTGCCGTCGGTGCAATGTCGATTTTAATTCCTGAAGTCAAGTATGATATTCAAAGAGATATTGTTGACAGAATGAACAGGACCCGTCACTATGGTAAGCATCATTTTATTATAATTGTAGCTGAAGGTGCCGGAGATTCTCAGGAAATATCCAAAAAAATTCAAGAAGCAACCGGAATCGAAACCAGACTTACCGTTTTGGGACATGTCCAAAGAGGCGGATCACCTACTGTTAATGACAGAGTATTGGGCTCACATTTTGGAAATGAGGCAATTCAACTTATCAAAAAAATTAATGATGACAGCAGCTTTGCTTTGGGATATAAATCAAATAAAATTGTTTCATATCCGCTTGACGAAGCTTTAAAAATAAAAAAACATATTAATATGGATTTATATAAGGTAGCAAATGAAATCTCAATTTAAAAATTTAATTTTAATCGGTATGCCGGGTGCAGGTAAAAGTACAGTTGGTGTAATCCTTGCAAAGACACTTTGCAGGGATTTCATTGATACTGATTTAATAATTCAAAAGAAGATTAATTCAACTCTTCAAAATTATATTGACAAAAACTGTGAAGAAGATTTTTTAAGATTGGAGGAAGAGACAATCTGTAATTTATCTTCTGAAAATTCAGTAATTGCAACCGGCGGATCGGTTGTTTTAAGTGAAAAAGCAATGAATCATCTGAAAAGCATCGGAACCGTAATTTATTTAGATGTCAGTTTAGAAATCCTTTATAACAGACTCAACAATATAAAAGTAAGAGGAGTAATAGGCACGAAAAATCACAGTTTGCTTGAATTATATGAGCAGAGAGTTCCACTGTATGAAAAATATGCAGATTTTTCAGTGATAACCGACGGCCTTACCACAGAAAATACGATTGAATTTATTATAAAAAAATTTAATGAATATATATTAGAGTGTGAGAAATAAAATGACAATATTTTATCCGGGAAAAGATAATATGTACATAAACATCACAAACAGATGTTCTTGTAACTGTAACTTTTGTATAAGAAGAAAAGGCGACAGTGTGATGGGGAATAACTCACTTTGGCTTGAAAATGAACCAAGTTATGATGAAATTATCTCCGCCTTTGATAAAATTGATGATAAAGAAAATTACAGAGAATTCGTTTTTTGTGGATACGGAGAACCAACAATGCGACTTGATGTTTTACTTAAAGTTGCAAAGTATATAAAAAGCAAAACCAATGCAAAAATCAGAGTCAACACAAACGGAACTTCAGATTTAATTCACGGCGAAAAAACGGCTCATATGTTTAAAGGTTGTGTTGACAGTATTTCCATAAGCTTAAACAGTTATTCTTCCGAGACTTATGATTCCATCTGTCATCCTATTTATGAAAATACATTTGAGGGAATTATCGAATTCGCAAAAGATATTAAAAATTATGTTCCGGATGTTGCATTTACGGTTGTCGATGTAATCGGCAAAGAAGCAATAGAAAAATGCAAAAAAATAGCGAACTCTGTCGAAATCGACTTGAGAGTTCGCCAATACATTTGATTTAATCTAAAACATTATTAGTGGCAACAATGTCAACGCCTGTATTCAAAACATCTTTGATTACAATATCGCCGATATGTACGGGTACCGATACTGTTGCTTTATTTATTTCTTTCATACATTCAACAATCTTATCTTTGGGAATTTCTTTTGAAGTTTTTACCGGGACTATATATTTTTCCTTAGAACCTAAAACTTTGACAGTGGAACAAATATTTCTTCTCGGATCTTTAATTTCGGTTTTAGCATAATTTTCTCCTCTTTTACAGCTGTTACCGACAACAGAGAGAACATTTTTATCCTCGTCAATTTCCACTTCCATTTGACATCCAAACGGGCAGACAACACAAGTTAATTCAATCTTTTCCATTATTATGCCTCCTCGACGGAAATTGTGATTTCGTCATTTTCTTTAAGACCGCTCAAAATTTCTTGTTTAACCGAAAGGTTATTCATTTCTCCGGGCGCTAATTTTCTTTCTTTCTTTTCATATACTTTTTCGCCGTTTATATAAAAGGCGATTTTTTTATTTCTATATTCATTGTTTACTCTGAAGTAGAAATTTATATTATCTGTAACCGGAGTATTGATTTTTTGAGGAACAATATAGTTTACCTTGTCTCCCGGCTTTGTAGTAGCATAAGCTTTTTTTCTGTCGGGATTTTTAATGAAATCAGCGGCACCTTTTCCGGCTATTTGACTTTCAACGGTAACAAAATCAACAAGGTCATGAACTTGGAGAACATTACCGCAGGCGAAAATTCCCTTTACATTTGTTTCTCTCATATCGTCAACAACAGGTCCTTTGGTTTTAGGATCTAATGTTACTCCGGCAAACTTGCTTACTTCGTTTTCCGGGATAAGACCGACTGAAAGTAAAAGGGTATCGCATTCAACATATTCTTCTGTTCCGGGAATAGGTTTGAGATTTTCATCAACTTTTGCAGTTGTAACTCCCGTAAGTCTGTCTTTGCCGTGAACTTCGACAACAGTTGTTGAAAGTTCCAAAGGAATATTATAATCGTCTAAACATTGAACGATATTTCTTTTTAGACCTCCGGAGAAGGGGAGAAGTTCGCAAACTTTTTTAACCTTTGCACCTTCCAACGTCATTCTTCTTGCCATTATCAAACCGATATCTCCGCTTCCTAAGATAACACAAGTGTGACCCGGCATATAACCTTCAATATTAATGAATTGTTGTGCAGTTCCGGCAGTCATAACTCCTGCAGGACGAGTACCGGAAATATCCAAAGCACCTCTCGGCCTTTCTCTGCAACCCATAGCTAAAATTATTGCATCAGCTTGAATTTCAATAAGACCTTTTTCCTTGCTCATTGCTGTAACTTTTCTTGACGCTGTAATTTGCGTAACCATGGTATCACAAAGAAGCTGAATATCAGTTTCTTTAAGCATCTCAATAAAGCGCGCTGCATATTCAGGACCTGAAATTTCTTCTTTGAAATAATGAAGACCAAATCCGGTATGAATACATTGTTCTAATATACCACCCGGTGTTTTAGCTCTTTCAATAATGATAATATCTTTATCCGGTATTCCGGATTCTTTTGCGGCAAGGGCCGCAGCCATTCCTGCCGGTCCGGCTCCAATAACAACAAGCATTTATTTTGTCCTTTCGTATATAATCTTGGAATCTCTTCCAAATTTTGTTATTTCATTTATTGGTGTATTGAGTTCTTCTGACAGGATTGCCATAACTTTTGAACTGCAGAATCCACCTTGACATCTTCCCATTCCTGCACGAGTACGGCGTTTAACACCATCAATATCTCTTGCACCTACAGGTCTGTGTATTGAATCTCTGATTTCGCCCTCGGTAACGGTTTCACATCTACAGATTATTCTTCCGTAAGCGGGATCTTTTTCAATTAATTTTTTCTTATCACTGTTTGCCATTAAATTGATTCTTACAGGAGCAGGTAATGAGTCATCATATTCCTCACGTTTAACAAGTTCTTGATTATGGTATTGTTTTACTAAATCTTCAACATATTTAGCAATAGCAGGGGAAGAAGCAAGTCCCGGAGAAGCAATTCCCGCAACATTTATAAATCTTTCATTTTTCTTGGACGGTCCAATTATAAAGTCATCAGATTTGCTGTGAGCTCTTATTCCGGCAAAAGATGTTATCATCTGATTTATCGGTAAATTAGGCACTGATTTAAAAGCAAGCTTGAAAACATGCGGTAATTGATCACGTCTTATTGCATATGCTTCCTTAACTTCGGAATTATATGAAGAAGGACCAACAATAATATTTCCGTGAGTTGTTGGCGCAACTAAAACTCCCTTGCCCATTTTGGTTGGTGCCATAAACAATACTTGATTTACAATATAACCGGCAGATTTATCTAAAAGTGCATATTCTCCCGGTCTGGGAATAATTGAAAAAGAATCATCGCCAATCATATTTGCAATATCGTCAGAATTGACGCCGGCTGCATTTATAACTGTATCAGCAATGATTTTTCTGTCATTATTTTTAATGATAAATTTGTTGTCTGTAAATTCTATAGAATCTACTTCAAAATCTCTTATATATTCAACTCCGTTGTTTGCCGCACAGTCTGCCGCAGAGTCAGAGAGTTCATAAGGTGAAACGATTCCTGCTTCTTTACAATAAAGAGCAAGAGTTGCAGATTCTGAAATATGGGGCTCAATTTCTCTGAGCTTTTTAGAATCAATAAGTTGCATATTTGGAACATTATTTGAAAGTCCTCTTTGGTAAAGTCCCTTAATAACTTCTTCATCGTCTTTGTCAAAAGCAACGACTAATGTTCCTGTTTTTCTGTATGGAACGTGTAATTTCATACAAGTTTCTTCCATCATGCTCGCACCTAAAACATTCATTTTAGCTTTCATGGAGCCTTCTTTGGCGTCATAACCGGCATGAACTATTCCACTGTTTGCTTTCGTAGTTTCCATTGAAATGTCATGATTTTTTTCAAGAAGGACAATCTTTTGATCATATGCAGAAAGTCTTCTTGCAATCATGTTTCCGATTACGCCACCGCCGATAATAGCAATATTGAAATTCATAAAACTTCTCCTTAATAATTTTCATAAAAATTATATCATTTTTATTCACAGACAACAATTTACATATTTGACGAAAAAATCTTTACTTTCATTGACTTTTTTGAAGTTTACTTATAAAATTATATACAAATTTTAAGGGAGTGTTTTTATGTCTATTGAATCAACATTGCTTGGCGGAGTTTTTAATTTAGACAATTTTTTAAAGTTCAAATTTTGTAATGAACTTAATTATCCGGATGTCAGCAGAGAATATGATGTAGTTTTTTCAGAAGAAAACAGAGAAGTTTGCAAGGCCGATTTGTTCTATAACAAAAAGAACAAGGAATATAAAAAATCTCCTGTTCTTGTCAACATTCATGGTGGCGGATGGATAATCGGCGATAAGAAAAATTCTACCGGTTTTTGTCTGCAATTTGCCAATGCGGGAATTTTCGTAATGAATATAAACTATGGTCTTCCTCCGAAATACCTTTTCCCACATCAAATGCAAACATCAATGAAAGCTTTTGACTGGTTAATCGCAAATGCAGATAAATATAATTTGGATTTAGATAACGTCTTTGTTTCCGGAGATTCTGCAGGTGCTCATTTTACTTCACTTGTAGGAGCTATACAGTCAGACAAAGAATATGCACAGGCTTTGGGTGTAGAACAGACAAGTATAAACATTAAAGGATACTTAATGTATTGTGGTCTTTATAATATTGATGTTTATCATCACATCCCGATTGCAAGAAGTATGATGCAAGAGTTAATAGGAATGAAAAATCCGCGTAATTCAAATTATTATAAATATTTAAATCCCATTCCCTATGTAAATGATAAGATGAATAATGCTTTGATTGTTTCAGGACTTACCGATATTATGACTATAACTCAGTCAGATCAATTAGATAAAGCTCTTTCAAAAGCAGGAGTAAATTATTATCACTACAGAAATAAGAAAATCATCAATAGTTTTCATGACTTTATGATGTTGGCACCGACTAAAAATGCGAAAAAATGTATTGATTTCAGCATAGATTGGTTAAAGAAGACTGTAGAAAAATAAGTATGCAAAAACTAACACTCAACGAATTAAGATTATCATTTCTCGAGTTTTTTAATGGGAAATCTCATTTGAAACTCGAGAGTGCTTCGCTTATTCCAAATCATGACAAAAGTTTACTTTTAATAAATTCAGGTATGGCACCCATGAAAAAGTTTTTCACGGGTGAAGTTAAGCCACCGTCAAAAAGAATAGTTACAATACAAAAATGCATCAGAACTCCCGATATTGAATCGGTTGGCAAAAGTTCCAGACACGGCACTTTTTTTGAAATGCTCGGTAATTTTTCATTCGGTGACTATTTTAAGGTTCAAGCGGTTGATTGGGCTTTTGAATATTTGACAAAAGTTATCCAAATTCCGATTGAAAAACTTTATTTTACAGTATACAAAGATGACGAAGAAACTTTATGTCTTTGGAAAGAACGTGGAGTCAGTGAAAGTCATATATTTAAAAATGATAAAAAAGACAATTTCTGGGAACATGGAGAAGGTCCATGCGGACCCTGTACCGAAATTTTCTATGACAGGGGAGAAAGCTTTGGTTGCGGTTCTGACACCTGTGCTCCAGGCTGTGATTGCGACAGATATGTTGAAATTTGGAATCTTGTTTTCAGTGAATTTGAATCTGACGGAAAAGGAAAATATACCCCTTTAAATCAAAAAAACATAGATACCGGAATGGGACTCGAGAGGCTTGCCTGCGTAGTTCAGGAAAAAGATAATTTATTTGAAATAGATTCAAACTATAAAATTGTTTCAGAAATTTGCAGAGCATGTAATATAAATTACAAAGAAGATAACACAAAAGATATAAGTGTTAGAATAATAACCGATCATATAAAGAGCGCTACCTTCATGCTTGCAGACGGAATTATGCCGTCTAACGAGGGTAGGGGATATGTTTTGAGAAGAATTATCCGCAGGGCCTGCAAAAACGAACATTTTTTAGGCCTTGAACTGAACGGTCTTGTGAAATTTTCAGAGGTTGTAATAGAAGAATTTAAGTCAGCATATCCTGAACTTGTGTCAAAGAAAAAATTAATCAAAAATGTTTTGCTTTCGGAAACCGAAAATTTTGAAAAAACACTTACAACGGGTCTTGAAATTTTAGATGAAATGATTGAAAAATCTAACTCAAGCGAATTTTCATATAAAGATGCTTTCAAGCTTTCCGATACCTATGGTTTTCCGTTTGATTTGACTAAAGATATTTTAGAAGAAAGAAATATGACGGTTGATGAAGAGAAATTTCAAAAACTTGAAAATGAGCAGAAAATGACTTCCAGAGCAGACCGCCTAAAAAAGGAAAATACTGCGTGGAA
This sequence comes from uncultured Oscillospiraceae bacterium, assembly GCA_902489335.1. GTDB lineage: Bacteria > Bacillota > Clostridia > Oscillospirales > Acutalibacteraceae > JAUNLX01. Next base: position 15,006 of record CABTZO010000018.1, read on the forward strand.
GAACATCAATGACAATTTTTCTGATTTATCTGAAACTGAATTCTTAGGTTATGAATCTTTGACCTGTGAAGGTAAAATAATTGATTTTGTAAAGTCAAATGACGAAGTTGATCTTGTGTTAGACAAGACTGTATTTTATCCGGAGGGCGGCGGTCAAACCGGGGACATCGGAAAGATTGTCGGAAATGATTTTGATTTTGAAGTCATTGATACTCAAAAAACTCCAAACGGAATAATAATTCATAAAGGCAAATTAAAAAACGGAGATTTGTCAAAAAATTTGAATGTTAAAGCATTTGTTGATGAAGAATCACGAAGAGCAAAGGCCGCAAATCACACAGCTGTTCATCTTTTACTTGCCTCACTTCAGAAATTTTTAGGTGAACATGTTTCACAGGCAGGTTCTTATGTAGATGATAAAATCTTGCGATTTGATTTTGTTCATTTTAATGCATTGAGTTTTGAAGAATTAAAAGAAATAGAAACAAAAGTAAATGATATTATACTACAGTCTATTGATGTTTCTAAATTTATTCTTGATCTTGAAGAAGCTAAAAAAAGCGGCGCAGTCGGCAAATTTGAAGATAAGTATTCTGATCGTGTCAGATGTGTCAAGATTTCAGATTTTTCTTTTGAACTATGTGGCGGAACTCATGTAGACAATACTTCGCAGATAGGTCTGTTTAAGATTTTATCAGAGTCTTCAGTATCTGCCGGTGTAAGAAGAATTACTGCGGTAACTTCAAGAAATTTTTATAACTTGCTTATCGAAAAAGAAGATCTGTTAAATAAGATTTCAGAGAAATTAAAAATTAAATCTGAAAGTGAAATACTGCAAAAGATAGACGGTCTTATTCGTGAAAATTATAACTTAAATTCTCAAATTGAGAAAATGCAGGGTGAAAAATCAAAGACCCTTGTAAATGAACTTAAGAACAGCATTAAGTCGGTAGGAAAATTTGACCTTATTGTTACAAAGGTCAACGGAATCTCAGGAGGCGACCTAAGAAACCTTTCCGATTCTCTTGTTTCGGATAATGAAAATCTTGTTGTTTTACTTGCCGGTATTTCTGACAACAAACTGACTTTTTCGTGCTCTTGTGGTAAAACCGCGATTAAAAACAAAGCTCATGCCGGCAATATAGTAAGACAGGTCGCAAGTATCACAAATGGCTCCGGAGGCGGAAAACCGAGCAGTGCCATGGCCGGAGGAAAAGACTTGTCAAAGGTTGATGAAGCCTTGTCTATAGTTGATGATCTATTAATTAATTTATGATGATGGAAGGTGTGAAAATGGAAGACTGTATTTTTTGCAAAATTGTGAAAGGTGAAATAAAAGCCGATAAAATTTTTGAAGACGATAAAGTATTAGCTTTTAAAGATTTAAGTCCTCAAGCTCCGGTTCATATTTTGGTAATACCAAAAGAACATATTGAATCGGCTAAAGACATTAATGAGGAAAATTCTGAAATTATTTCACATATATTTGAAGTTATTTCTTATATTGCAGGAGATCTTTCATTAAATGAAGAAGGATTTCGAGTAGTCAGCAACAGCGGAGAAAATGCCGGGCAATCGGTTATGCACCTTCATTTTCATTTGCTGTCGGGAAGACCGTTTTCTTGGCCTCCCGGCTGATAAACGTCAATTTTATCTCCCAAACGGTAATGTTTGGGAGATTTTTTTGCTTTTATTATAAAACTAAATGAAAATATAGGGGGTGGTATATTTGAGACGTCCTCTATTCTTTATCGGTTTATCTTTTCTTTTCTATTCATCATTGATTTTCTTTACGAAGCTTAGTTTAATTAAGATTTTTCCGTTTATATTTGTTGTAATGTTATTTATTTTATTATTTATTAGAAAATATAAATTATTGTCAACAGTTAGTTTTTTTTCTTTTTATATATTCGATTATTCTTTTTATTTCTTTTTTCAAATATCAACTTATTCAAAATAAATATTGCGAAAAAACTGAAATTATTACAGCTGTTGTTGAAAATGTAACTGTTAAATCGAAAACAAAAAATGTTAAATACACATTAAAGGTAAACTCAATCGGTGATAAAAAATCTAACTTTAAAATTTTAATGACAAGTAAATCACTTGACTCTCTAAAACCGGGAGATAAGATTAAGTTTAAAGGAAAACTTACAAAGAGTGATGAAAATTCTGATTATTATAAAAATAACTTCAGTAAAGGTATAGTCTTTACAACATATCCCAACTACGATGGAGTAAAAATTATTAAGAAAACAAATAATCCTATATATTTTATAAAAAATCTAAATATGAAATATATGAGAGCTCTTAAAACTTACCTTCCGAGTAATGAAGGATCAGTTGCAATTGCAATGTTTTTAGGTGACAAATCGGGACTTTCTGATAATTTATATGCTATATTTCAAAATACAGGTGTTGCACATCTTTTTTCTGTTTCCGGCCTGCATCTGTCATTAATTTCATTTTCTATTTATAAAATAATTTTTTATTTAACCAAGTCTGACAAGATAGGCTGCTTAAGTTCAATCTTTTCTATTGTTTTGTTTTCAATGATGACAGGTGCACCGCCGAGTGTAATACGTTCCGGAATCATGATGACTTTTATTTTCATATCCAAAATAATAAAAAAGAATGCCGATATATTAAATTCTCTCGGTGCGGCAATTGTATTTATGTTAATTTTAAGACCGTCTATAGGATTAAATTTATCTTTATTGCTTTCAGCTTTTTCAACACTTGGCATTATTGTTTTCTATCCTAATATTAAAGGTTTTTTTATAATTAAGAATAAAGCGTTAAACAAAATCTCGGAATATTTGTTTATCTGGTTATCAGCTAACATATCGACAGTTTTATTCAGCAGTATTGTATTTAAAAAATTGTCGTTTTCAGCTCCGATTGCTAATTTTGCAGTTATTTCACTTGCAATGATATCATTGTTATTAACCTTTATATCCTATTTTGTTTATTTCATAAAATTTATAAATGTATATTTTCCTTATCTTTTATTATTTATTGGAATTATAAATAAATATATAATTACAGTTTTGAAAAAACTTTCAGATTTAAAATTCTCAACAATAAATATATCAAACAAAGAATTTTTGTTTCTAATTTTTATTATACTTATTTTTATAACAATAAATATAATATTTAAAACCAAAAGAGAAAAAACAGCCGTCTGTCTTTGTGTTATTTTAACTTTTCATATAATATCTTATTCATTGATAAACAGAGGCGAAAAAATCATAGATATTCCCGATGTAGGGAATGCAAGTTTAATAACACTGAGTTATTCGGGAAATTTTTATATGTTTGGGGCAGGGGGCCTTGACTTTAATGATAAGAGAATTTTTGATATAATAAATGCAAATCAAATCAGAGAATATAAATTGCTTTTTATC